>NZ_JBWDTQ010000027.1:0-116821 GCF_056312425.1 Nocardiopsis sp. TRM 82005 | reverse complement strand
GTCGGCCTCGCCGCAGGGGTTTTGGTAGGGCCTCCGGCGGACCTCAGCCAGGCGCCCGTAGGGCTGACCGTGGCGGCTCGCCGGAGGGGGTGGGGGTGGGGTTTTCTGGCGGCCGCCTGGCCCCGGAGGGCGCAGGAGGGGTAGAAGCCAGGTCCGCTCCTGGGCCCGCACGCCAGGCTCCAGGGGCAGCGCTCCCGGGAGCGGGCCCCCGCACCCTCTGGAGACGGGGGTACACGGTGCAGGACGTCGGTCACCGGGAAGCCCCTAGCTTTGGGCGCACGCCGTGTGGGGACAAGCGGGGTGTCCTGCTGTGTCGGTCGGTTCCGTGTCCGTCTAATCCTCGTCGGCTTCGGGGGTGTCGATGAGCTGCCGCAGCAGCGCAACGAAGTCTTCTTCGCTCATCGCCGACCAGTCCACGTGCTCGTTCATGTTCAGCGGTTTTCCCCAACCAGGGGCTGATAAGCCTGTGTTGGCCGCATTGGTTTGAGAAGTCTCGGTTAACGAGGCGTTAGCGCAGGTGGTCGGATCGACGCGGAGCAAGAGGGTGGAAGAGCTTCGAGAGCTCGCGAAACGGGCACAGGGGTCGGACGAGGCGGACGGTGGACCCGAGTTCGCCACACATCCTCGGGGCGGTGTAGGCGCTTCAGACGCGCTGCTGGAGGGCGCTACGGCACTCCGGGCAGCGGCAGCGCTTGTTGTACCCCGTAACGGTGCCGTGCGGCAGGGACGGATCCCGCTGCTCGATGAGGGTTGAGTCGAGCTGATCGCCAAAGGCCGTGAGGATACGGGCGGTCGAAAAGACCTGCGTGGAGCTGATGCCAAGCTCGCTTGCGGCATCGTCGATGTGCTTCCCCATCCGGAGTTTCGCGATGAGACGAGACCGGATGCTCGGCGGCATCTCCGCCTCCGCGTTCGCGATCAGCTGCTCTGCGTCGTTAATGGGGTAGCTCATGGATTTCCTCTATGTGTACGGTTACGCTCGCCGGGGCGGGCACCTCAAGCATCGTACGCTGTTTCCTCACGCTGGCATCAGGGTGAGACATACGAGTCAGGAGATAACGGACACCCTCCCGCCCCTTGACCTCGTCTTACTTCGCGGTGCCCCTTCTCCACCCCCCTTCCCAGTCTCCTCCTCCCACGACTCCCGCCCCAGACCCCTCTCTCCTCCCCTGCCTTCTCCCCCTCCGTGCCACCTTCTCCCTCCTCCCTCCCCGTGCCTGAGCGATCGTGGCCCGGGCACAGCGGAGAGGACCGGCCAAGACGGCGAGCAGCAAGGGACACCAAAGAGATGGAGAAGGTGGTTCGGAAGATGCCCCCTGAGGCTGGTACGACGTGGGTGAATACCGATTCGGCATGGTGCTTCTGGGCTGCGGTTCTTCCGGGGCTGGTCACCTTCGTGGCAAACGACGGGTTTGTCATCCGGTTCCCGGGTTCCCCTGGTTCCCTAGTTCCTCGATCCCCGGTCCCCCGGTCCCCCGGTTCCCTGCTTCTCCGGTCACCGGGTTTCCGGCTGCCCTAATGCATCGAATCGGTAGCTGTTTCCTAGAAACGCATTGCTAGATGCTAGATGCCATGTTTCGCTGGTGGTATAACTTCGCCACTCTGTGTCATGGGATCAGCGTTATGACCAGCCCCACGGTTCGTCGCCGGCGACTGTCCGCCGAACTCCGCCGCCGTCGCGTGCAGGCGGGTATGACACTCAGCGATGTCGCCGAGGAGCTGGAGTGGTCCCCGGCCAAGCTGGGCCATATCGAGACCGGCATCCGCAAGTGGCCCTCCGTCATGGAGATCTCCGCACTGCTGCGCCTGTACGGGGTCACCGGCGGTCAGCGCGAGGCCATCCTGACCCTCGTCCGGGAGTCGCGACTGCGCCCGTGGTGGACCGAGTACGAGGACGTGATCCCGTCCGCCTACGTCGGCAACGAGGCGGGTGCCGTCTCCGTGCAGTCCTACGCGGGCATCCTCGTCCCCGACCTCCTCCA
Source organism: Nocardiopsis sp. TRM 82005 (assembly GCF_056312425.1). Lineage (NCBI taxonomy): Bacteria > Bacillati > Actinomycetota > Actinomycetes > Streptosporangiales > Nocardiopsidaceae > Nocardiopsis > Nocardiopsis sp. TRM 82005. The sequence continues at coordinate 114,839 of NZ_JBWDTQ010000027.1, read as the reverse complement.
GGTCCCCGACTACACCGCCACGGTGGCGCGGGCACTGGGGTACGGGGAACACGCCGTCGAGCGCATGGTCGCCGCCTACCTCAAGCGTCAGGAGATCCTCGACCAGAGTGGCCTGGTCCGCTACCACGCCATCGTTGAGGAAGACGCGCTCCAGCGGGTGTCCGGCGATCTCGAACTCCTGCGCGCGCAGACCACCCGCATCGTGGAGTTGGCCACCGAATCGCACCGTGTGACCGTGCAGATGCTGCCGACCTCGGCCGGTCCGCATCCCGGTGCCGCCGGACCCTTCTCCGTGCTTGAGTTCGACGAGGACGAGGCCGCCCTGGCCTACGTCGAGGCCACGCCGGGCGGTTCGATCCTGGAAGCTGAGGAATCGGTCAGGGCCTGCAGGCGGGTGTGGGCCGGTCTCTCCAGTGTCGCGGCGTCTCCGCAGGCCACGCTGGGCATCCTGCGGCGGATGGCGCTGCTGACCTGAGGTCCCGGAAGCACCGTTTCGCGGATCACTCAGAGAAGTTGGTGGAAAACGGTCCACTGTGGCGGGGACCGCTGCCGACGGCTTGCTAGTCTGCTTGGTGACAACCTCATAAAGTTCTCTGTGGAGCCCCCGTCCAGTACGGGAGCCCGCGTGTACGCATCGAATTACCGAAAGGGTCCAGACAGTGAAGAAGATCATCGTCCTGGTGCTGGTGGCCCTCGGGGCTTTCGCCGTCTACCGCAAGATCCAGGCGGACCGCGCCGAGCTCGACCTGTGGACCGAGGCCACGGCGGCCAGCGAGAGCTGACCGAACGCCTTTGGTGGCGTGAGGTATCCATCAGGCGACCAAGGAGCGGCGTCGTGTGCGCCGTCCCGGCCAGTTCCTGAGTGACACGAAGACGTGGGTGGGCCGACAATCCCGAGGTGCGACCCACGGCTTTGTGCTGCTTCTGGTCCCGGAGCGTGGCCCCGACCGGACGGCCCCGCTCGGTGAGCAGGACAGCCCTCCAATGCGGGTATGCTCTGCATGGTGGTCAGGGCTCGCGCCCGGGCTCCGAGGGGCCATAGCTCAGCTGGCAGAGCGCCGGTTTTGCATACCGGAGGTCAGGGGTTCGACTCCCCTTGGCTCCACTCGTCTCAAGGCGGCCTCGCCCGCGGGTTCTTCCTGCTGGTGAGGCCGCCTTCGTCGTTTCTCCAGGGCCGACCACACCAACCCCCCACATCCGCCCCCCTTCGCCACATCGCCCTCCCCTGCCACCGCCCTCACCACGCTTCGGACGGTCCCGGCCACCGGCCACCTACGGGGAGCCTCAGCTGCCCCTGCCCCTGCCCCTGCCTTCCGCCCGCGGAAGGCCGTGACGGCCACGAGGCGACCCTCCTGGGCATCAGAGGGCGACAGGCGCCAAGACGGTCCACGCGAGCCACACACGGACCCCACGAGCCATACACGATGGCTTCACGAACCCCGCCGCCAGACTCCTCCACAGTCAGCTGGCCTCCCGCTGGAGCAGCGGCCAGGTGAAGCCGCACCAAGCCGATTCCTCCAGGGCGCCGGACACGAAGGACGGGCCAGGCCAGCAAGACAGGCCAGAACGAGCCAAGTCGACGAGGTCGGCGGCGCACCCACAATTTGTTCTGGACAGCTGGTCCCGCACAGGACGGACAGGACGTCCAGGGCAGGTAGTCCGGGGCAGGCCCGCCGCCACCGGGGCCGGGGCGGCCGGGTGGGCCGGTTTCCGCTTCCGGATGGTTTGCGCATGCCGACATTGAATGCCCTTGTATATCCCTTACGCCTTGAATGACGGTTCTTTCCAGAACGAAGGCCGCATCCGGCCAGGGTTGTCCTGAAGTGCGTCGCGTAAACCGTCCGGTAATCCGCACTACGGAGACTGTGTCCGGCTCGCATATGGACCTCTGTGGGACGGAGCCTGCCGGTTCCACTTGGTTACTAATCAGTAGTTCCGGTTCGTCCGTACGGGTGGGAAATGTGGGGCGTGCGGGGTCGTGCTGCACGTACGTCCCGGGGGTCCGTATAGCCCGTTCGGATGAGATGGATGACGCAGGGTCCACTTCGCCCGGACGCGCCCGGGCGGGTGCCGACGCCGCGAACGAGGATTGAATCCGCAGGTCACCCGGGCTGCCAGGGAAAGGTTGGGGCGGGAGTCCTCATTCCGGTGACCCGGGTCCGCTTCTACCACATGCGGTTACTCTGTGTGCGTGTATGATGACACTTCCTCTAAGTGCAATGGTCCTACTGGGCCATATGAGAAATAGGCCTCTTGGGGTCTGTTGGTGAACTGGGACGAACCGTAGTTTCGACACCAACGACAACGAGGAAGGCAGCGCGCCGAAACGATCAACCCCCGAAGACGGGCTGTGCGGCCCCCCGCCCGGCCATATGACACCGTCCTCGGATCGGTCCGCGTCTCCTCAACCGCCGGCGGTCGCGCCAGTCGGCGGATTTTCCGATCACCACACATGCTGATCTTGGGAGTGGGGCAACATGTGGAATGAGAAGATGGCCACCCGTGCCAAATGCCGGGAGATCGACCCTGACGCGCTGTTCGTGCAGGGTGCGGCCCAGAATCGTGCCAAGCTGATCTGCCGGGGCTGCCCGGTTCGCACCCAGTGCCTGGCTGAGGCGCTCGACAGCCGTATCGAGTTCGGTGTCTGGGGAGGCATGACCGAACGCGAGCGCCGCGCCCTGCTGCGTCGCCGCAGGGACGTCACCAACTGGTATGAGCTGCTCACCAGCGCCGAGCGCCGCTACGAGCGTGAGCAGGCCGGGCAGGAGGTCGTGGCCGCCGCACGGCGCTAGTCGGCCGCCGGGTAAGGGGAAGTGGCCTGGCACCGCCCTCGCGGAGGACACAGACGAAAGTCGGGGTCGTCCTCCGCCACAAGGGGAGGGGCGGATCAGGGGAGTATCAGGGACGGCCCCCATACCCATACCTGGCTTGAGGGCGCATCATGGTGGGAGTACGGCCGATCGGTGCCGTACTCCCTTCGCCGTTGGGAGTGGGAGTGGCTGTGCAGGATCCTCAGTACCCGGCGAGGCGCCCCTGGGAACCGCAGGCCAGGCCGCAGATCCGCCTCACCGACGCCGAGCGTGACGACGTCATCAAAGTCCTCCAGGAGGCTTTCGGCCGCGGCCAGCTCGACGAGGAGGAGTTCGACGAACGCACCGGGAAGGCCATGCGGGCCAAGTTCGGGGCCGACCTCGTTCCTCTCACGGAGGATCTGGGCGTCCATCCCGCGGGAGCGCCCCGGCCGGGGCCCGCGGCTCCGTTCGGTGTCTTCGGCGCTCGGGGCGGCCAGAGCGGCCAGGCGAAGGCCGATCCCAAGGAACCCCTGCCGAGCACCCCGGCCGAGCGGGTCGTAGCCGCCGTCGGACACGGCGGGAACTACTTCTTCCCCGTCATCGCGCCCCTGGTGCTCTTCCTCGTCAGCGACAGGGTCTCGCCCTACGTGCGCCGCCAGGCAATGGAGTCGCTGAACTTCCAGATCTTCTGCATCGTCACCGGGATCGCGAGCCTGCTCCTGTTCTGGCTCGCCGTGCCCCTCCTGGTGACGGTCGCCGTCGTCCTGGGGTGGGCGGTGCTTCCAGCCATCGCCACCATCGCCAGCCTCACGGGTAGGAACTGGCGCTACCCGATGTTCTTCCGCGCGCTCAAGGACGACTGAGCGGGGCCTGCCGGGAACCACCGCAGCGCTGGGGACCGCACCGGTACGGCCGACGCGCCGGTCCGTCGGCCGTCAGATTCGGTCGGCCCCGGACTTCGCTCCGCCCCGGACACGACGAAGCCGGGACGGAAGGACCCGCCCCGGCGAGGGAAGAGAACCCGCCCGCGGGCGGGGCTCCCCACCCTCGACCCGGCACGGCGGTCCGTCTCTCGTCGTTCCTAGTGTCCGGGCTGGCCGTTCTCCTTGGCCCGGTTGTCGCCAGCGGCCGTACGAGCGGTCTCCCTGCTCTTGCCACTGGCCGCCCTGGTGGTCTCCGCGGCCTTGGCGTCAGACGTCTTGGCGGCCTTCTTCTCCAGGCTTTCCCGCGTCTCGCGGACCTGGTCGCGCGCCTGGTCCAGATGGTCCTGCCACTCGGCGTCCTGGGACGCCTGGCGCAGGCGGATGAGCGAGTACACGACCAGACCGCCGACCACGGCGGCACTCCCGATCAGGACTCCGCGGGGGATACTGCGGTTTCCCCGCCGCATCAGGCGCAGCCCGCGACGGCTCGGGGCCGGGTCGACGCGGTGGGCGGCGGCGTTGAGCATCCCGACCACGCGCGGCGCCACGGTGTCCTCCACACGCAGCGCGGCGCTCTCCAGCCGGGGAGCGGTCCATCCACGGGCCTGGAGGAGCTTCAGAGCGGCCTGGTCGCGTGCCTGGTCGGTGTACGGGCCGATCCTGTCGGCCTGCTCCCTGGCAAGGTCCTGTAGGCGGGCGAGGGTGACCTCTGCCTCCTTGCGTGCCTTGCGTCGCTTGGAAGTGATAGGCACGTCGTCAGCTCCTTCGATCGTTCACCGGTTCTGCGGTCCCCGCCCGAGCGGCCGACGATCGATGCCGCACGGGCGGTTTCCTCGTCGTCCTTCCCTGTTATGCGGGTGTTATCTCAACATACGTCCTCTCCGTGTGTGATCTACGTTTCGACACTGCCCGGAGGGTTTTCTCCTCGAAGTTCCCTCGAAGCTTCCCCGGAGGCGTCCGACTCGGTCGAGCTGGCCGTACACCGCCGTCCCGGCTTCCGGTCCAGGCCGATCCCGGGGCGCGGACGGGTAACGTGAGCACGTAAGCGAAGTCGACCGAAAGGCACGTAGGTGTCGGACTCCACGGGTCAGCCCACCGCGCGGCTGAACACCTCCAAAGGAACCATCGTCGTCAAGCTGTTCGAGGAGGAGGCGCCGGAGACGGTAGCCAACTTCATCGGTCTGGCCGAGGGGTCGAAGCAGTGGATGGACCCCACCACGGGTAAGCCGTCCAACAACAGCTTGTACGAGGGCACGATCTTCCACCGCGTCATCGACGGCTTCATGGTCCAGGGCGGCGACCCGCTCGGTACCGGCCGCGGCGGCCCGGGCTACACCTTCAAGGACGAGATCCACCCCAACCTGCGCTTCGACCGCCCGTTCCTGTTGGCCATGGCCAACGCGGGCCCGGGCACCAACGGTTCGCAGTTCTTCATCACCGTGGAAAAGCCGTACTGGCTCGACGGTCGCCACACCATCTTCGGCGAGGTCGTCGAGGGCGACGACGTGGTCTCCACGATCTCCCAGGTCCCCACTGACTCCCAGGACCGCCCGCGCGAGGACGTGGTGATCAACAGCATCGAGATCAGCCGATAGCGGCGACGGTGCCCCGATCCCGAGGAGAAGGAACCCGCCAATGAGCGCGCCCCCGCCGCCGTCTGGAGCCTCACCGGAACCGGGGCTCCCGGCCTCGCGCACCTGCTACCGCCACTCCGACCGGGAGACCGGAGTCAGCTGTGCCAGGTGTGAGCGGCCCATCTGCCCGGACTGCATGGTCGAGGCGTCCGTGGGCTTCCAGTGCCCCGGCTGCGTCTCGGAGGGGAACCGTGGGATGCGTCGGGCCCGGACCACGTTCGGGGGCAGGGCTGTGACCAAGCCCTACGTGACGTGGACGATCCTGGGCATGATGGTGTCGGGGTTCATCGCCCAGCTGGGCACGTCCGAACCGGTTGGGAGCGCGGGCGCCTCACCGCTGATCTGGGATTTCGCCATGCTCGGCTTCGGCCGGGTGGAGGACGGCACCTTCCTCGGGGTGGTCGCCGGCGAGTGGTACCGGCTGATCACGGCCGCGTTCCTGCACGGCAGCATCTTCCATCTGCTGTTCAACGGGTACGCCATGTACCTCCTGGGAACGCAGCTGGAGCGCTGGCTGGGACACGGCCGCTTCCTCGCCCTGTGGGCGCTCGGCGCACTCTCGGGGTCGGTGCTCAGCCTCCTGGTGGCGCCCAACCAGTTCTCGGTCGGCGCCTCCGGCGCGATCTTCGCCCTCTTCGGAGCGGTGTTCGTGATCGGCAGGCGACTCGGCCTGGACCTGCGGATGGTCGGGGTCCTGCTGGCGGTCAACCTCGTACTGACCTTCGTGGTCCCGCAGATCTCCTGGACCGCGCACATCGGCGGTCTGGTCGCCGGGTTCCTCCTCGGCGCCGTGTTCGCCTACCTGCCCGCCAGGTCGGCGGGGAACACGGCCCGAACGGTCACGCACGCCCTGTTGGCGTCGGCGTTCGCCGCACTGCTCGTGGCCCTGGTGTCCGCGGCGCCGCTGATCGTCCTCGGCTGACGGCGCACCGGACTGGCTGACGGGCCCCGGGGAGGATCTTCGGGGCCCGTCAGTGCTTGGAGGGCACGACCACGGCCCCTGGCGTCCGCCTTCCGCCTGCCACCGCCTTCCGCTCTCCGACGCCGCTGGGACACGGTCGGCGGACACACCGAACAGAGCTACCCACAGCCTGTGGATAACTCTGTGGAAAACGTGTGTCGGTGCTGTTCGGTGCGGATGCGGTCGCCTACTGGAGGGACATCCGAGCTGGTCCTGGGGGGGCGCGCTCGCCGAACCGCCGTGGGGGTCAGTGCCAGCGCGTGGACAGGATGACAGCCATGATGATCCCGCTGAAGCCGATCAGCAGGTTCCAGTTGTGCCAGTCCTGCATGTACGGGATCTGGGCACCCGCGATGTAGTAGACCGCGATCCAGAGAATGCCCAAGGCGAAGAAGCCCAGCATCGTCGGGACTAGCCAGCGCGGGCTTACCTTGGGCTTCTCCTTTGAAGGAGGCGGCGTGTAGACGGCCTTCTTCTTGCGATCGTTGCGGGACTTGGGCACGGTCGCTGCTCCAGTACGTGGGGCGGTTCGTAAACGAAAACACAGTCTACGCCCCGGGGGAGTCCTCCGTCACCGGAGGGCCGTTCCGTATCACCGTCCCGCACACCCGGCACGCCGACGGGCCATGGCCGTCCTTCGGCCATGGCCCGTCGCTTCACGCGATTCCCCGGTTCCGGTGACTAGGGGATGTCGATGCCCCCGTCGTCACCCCCGCCGTTGCCGTCTCCGTTGCCGCCACCGTTGCCGTCTCCGTTGCCGTTGCCGTTGCCGTCGCCACCTCCCGGCGGCTCGTCGCCGCCCCCCGGCGGTTCGTCCCCGCCCGGCGGGGGCTCCTCCGTCGCCGGTTCGGTCGCGAGGACCACGTTCACCGTGCTTCCCGGCGCCATCGTCTCTCCGGGAGCCGGATCATGCCTGATGACCGTGCCCGCCGGACCTTCCGTGCTCTCCTCCTCCGTGAAGGAGGCTGTCAGCCCCCTCTGCTCCAGAGCGGACTGCGCACCCGACTGGGTCATCCCGACCAGGTCGGGGACCTCCACCTGGTCGGGGCCGGAGGAGACGTGCAGCGTGATCTCGGTGTCCGGGGCGACCGCCTCCCCCGCGGACGGATCAGTGCCGATCGCGTTGCCCTCGGGCACGTTGTCGTCGGCCCTGGACTCGGTGGTGACGTTCTCGAAGCCCGCATCACCCAGGGTGCTGAGGGCGTCGGCCTCGCTCTGCCTCTCCACCGACGGGACCTCGACGGCGTCCGGGCCGCTGGAGACGTGCAGGACGATCTCCTCGGTCAGCGGCACCTCCTCGCCGCTGGGCGGATCGGTCTCGATGACCGTGCCCTCCTCGGCCTCCGCGTCCGCCTGGCTCTCACGGTTGACGTCGTCGAAGCCCGCCTCGTTGAGGGTGGACTCCGCCTCCTCGGCGGTGGCCCCGGCCACGTCCGGCACGGTACCGGTCTCCGGATCCGGGGGTGACCCGCTGTTGACGAGAAAGAACACCAGTGCCAGGGAGGCGATCACGCCGACGGCGAGCAGGACCCACAGAGCGGCCTTCCCGGCGCCGCCCTTCCTGCGGTCGTCGTAGCCGTCGTACTCGTCGTCGTAGTCGTCATAGCCGTCGTACCGGCTGCCGGCGGCGGGCGGCATCGCCGTCGTGGCTCCGGCAGCCGCCATGGCCATGTTGCCCGCCTGGGTGGGCATCCCGGCCAGGCCGCGCTGGATGTCCGCGCGCATCTCGGCGGCGTTCTGGTAGCGCTCCTCGCGGCTCTTGGTCATCGCACGCAGGGCGATGTCCTCCAGCCAGTCGGGGACCTGCGGGTCCACCTCGCTCGGCGGGACCGGTTCCTCACGCACGTGCTGGTAGGCGATCGAGACGGGCGAGTCACCGGTGAACGGCGGACTGCCGGTGAGCAGTTCGTAGAGCACGCAGCCCGTGGAGTAGATGTCGCTGCGCGGGTCCACCCGCTCACCGCGCGCCTGCTCCGGGGACAGGTACTGGGCGGTGCCGATGACCTGCGAGGCCTGCGTCATGGTCGCCTGGTCGTCACCCATCGACCGGGCGATGCCGAAGTCCATCACCTTGACCTCGGCGTTGCGGGTCAGCATCACGTTGGCGGGCTTGATGTCGCGGTGGACGATCCCGTTGTCGTGGCTGTACTCCAGCGCCTTGAGGATGCCGTCGACCAGCTCCGCCGAGCGTTCCGGCAGCAGGCGGCGGTCGTCGTCCAGCAGTTCCCTGAGCGTCCGCCCCTCCACGTACTCCATGACGATGTACGGGATGGGAAGGTCGTCGACCATGTCCTCGCCGGTGTCGTACACCGCGATGATGGCGGGGTGGTTCAGGGAGGCCGCTGACTGGGCCTCCCTCCGGAACCTCGCCTGGAACACGTGGTCACGAGCCATGTCGTGCCTGAGGGTTTTGATCGCGACGAGTCGGTCGAGGCGCAGGTCGCGTGCGCGGTAGACCTCGGCCATGCCGCCGCGCCCGACAATGGTGTCGAGTTCGTAGCGTCCGCCAAGGAGCCGGGGCTGGGACATGTCGTTTACTGATCCTCGTGTCTTCCGGAGGCCGCCCGCGGGCCGCCGCCTACCCTGAACGTCTCTCGTTCATTGCGTCTATGTGCTGTCGGCACCGGACCCGCCCCCGCTGCCCCCGCCGTCGCTCTCGCCGCCGTCCTCGCCGTCGTTCCCGTCACCGTTCCCGTCGCCGTCCCCGCCGGGGGTATCTCCTTCTCCCCCGCCCTCCTCGTCCGACGGGCCGCCAGGCTCGGGGTCCACCTGATCCGGGCTCTCCTCCGAACCGCCGCCCTCGTCCTCGGCGGGGGGACTGGCATCTCCCTCCTCCTCATCGGGGAGGGGGCTCCCCTCGTCCAGGGGCTCTTCCTGCCCCGTGGACCAGTCGGTCTCCTCCTCGACGGCCGGAGGGGGGTTCGCCGGGGCGGTGTTCGCGGATTCCTCCGTCTCCTCCGTGGACGGAGAGGAGGACGTGGAAGGGGACTCGAAGGAGTCGGCGTCGCGTACGTTCCCGGCTTCCTGGCTTTCGCCGGACAGGAGGAACCCGGCCACCGCGGCGGCCGCGATGATGAGCGTCGCGGCAACCGCCGCCAGGATCACGGGGAGACTGATCCGAGCCCCCCGTGCCCCGGCCAGACTAACGGAGCCTTCCCCCCGGTCAGGAGGGGTGGCCGGCTGTCCGCCGGTCCGGTGCGGCGCCGCGCCCTGTCCGACGTCGTCGACCACGCCCACCACCGCGGTCTGGGCCATGCCCTCGAACCCCGTGGAGGGCGTCGGCGGCCCGGTGCCGGAGTTGGAGCGGATCACCGCGGCCATGTGCGCGACCTCGCTGGCCGACGCGGGCCGGTCCCCCGGCTCCTTCAGCAGCAGGGAGGAGACCAGGTGTTCGACGTCCGCCGGAATGCGGTCGGGCAGTTCGGGCGGGTCCTCGCGGGTGTGCGCCAGGGCCAGCGCCACCGGGGTGTCACCGGTGAACGGCGGCGTTCCGGCCAGGCACTCGTAGGCCACCACCCCGAGCGCGTACAGGTCGGAGGAGGACGTCGCGGGCCTGCCCGAAGCCTGCTCGGGCGAGATGTACTGGGCGGTGCCCATGACCATGCCGGTCTGGGTGAGGGTGACCGACATGTCGCCTCTGGCGATACCGAAGTCGGTGAGCTTGAGCTGGTTGTCCGCGGTGACCAGCAGGTTGCCCGGCTTGATGTCGCGGTGCACCACGCCGCGCGCGTGCGCGGCGGCCAGGGCCTGGGCCGCCTGGCAGACGAAGTCCAGGGTCTGGTCAGGGCTGAGGTGGTCCTTCTCGCGGAGGATCTGGGAGAGCGGTTCGCCGACCACGAGCTCCATGATCAGGAACGCGCGGCCCTTCTCCTCGCCGTAGTCGTAGACCTGGGCGATTCCGGGGTGGGAGAGTCCGGCGGTGATCCGGCCCTCGGTGCGGAACCGCTCCCTCGCCGTGGGCTCGGCCATCTGTGCGAGGTGCAGCAGCTTCACCGCGACGGGACGGTTGAGCAGGGTGTCGGTGGCCTTCCAGACCGTGCCCATGCCACCGGAGCCCACCTGTTCCTCCAGGCGGTAACGGTCGCTCAGAACGGTCCCGGTGAGCCCACCGGGACCGTTCTGGGAAGATGGCTCGTAGGCGTTCACTACAGAACCACTGCCTCCATCATTTTCCGGGCGATGGGGGCCGCCAGCTCGTTGCCGCTGCCACCGCCGAACTCGACCACGACCGCGACCGCGATCTGCGGGTCGTCGGCCGGGGCGAAACCGATGAACCAGTTGTGGGTGTCGTCGGTACCGGTCTCCGCGGTACCGGTCTTACCCGCGACCTCCACACCGGGGATGTTGGCGTTGGTGCCCGAACCGCCCTCCTGGGGCACCCGGACCATCATCTCGGTGAGTTCCTCGGCCGTGCTGGCGCTGACCGCCTGGGAGTAGCTCTCCGGGGTGGTCTGGGTGATCACCGACAGGTCCGAGTCGCGCACGGAGTCCACTGCGTAGGGTCGCATGACCTCGCCCGAGTTGGCCACACCCGAGGCGACCATCGCCATCTGCAACGGGGTCGCCTCCACGTTGGACTGACCGATGCCCGCGCGGCCGAGGATGTTGTGGTCGTCCTCCGGCGGGGCGAGGCTCGGGGTCACCGACATCGGGACGGTGAGCTCCTCGTCGGGGTTGAACCCGAACGCGCTGGCCTGCTCCGACAGGTTCTCGCCGCCGGCCTCGATCGCCCAGTTGGCCATCGAGGTGTTGCAGGAGATCTGGATCGAGTGCGCCAGGGTGTCCGGTTCACCGCCGTTGCAGGTATTGCCCGGGGTGGAGTTGGGCAGGTCGCGGCCCAGCGACAGGATGTCCGGCGCGTCCATGGTGCTCTCCGGCCCCGCGTCCAGGTACTCCATGGCCGTCGCCGCGGTCACCACCTTGAACGTCGACCCCGGGGGGTAGCGCTCGTTGAGGGTCCGGTTCAGCAGCGGCTGGCGCGGGTCGTTCTCCAGCTCCGTGTAGTTGTCCACGGACTCCTGGATGTCGTCGATGCCGACGACCTTGTTGGCGTCGTAGGACGGGTAGGACACCGCGCCCAGGATCGCTCCCGTCCCGGGATCGAGCGCGACGGCCGCGCCGTTCTTGCCGCCCAGGGCCTGGAACCCCTCATAGGCGGCCTCCTGCACCGCCGGGTCCAGGGTCAGCTGGACCTGGGCGCCCTCCGGCTCGCGGCCGGTGATGATGTCGCGGAAGTTGCGCACCGCCAGGCGGTCGTCGGAGCCGTCGAGCAGGGAGTTCTCGGTGCTCTCGATGCCCGAGGCGCCGTAGGTGCGGAAGGAGCCGACGACCGGTGTGTACAGGCCCCCGCCGACGTACTCGCGCTGGTACCGCGAGGGCTCGTCCTCCTCGGCGATGTCCTGCGAGAAGGCCACGTTCTCCCCCGCGACCTGGATGGGGCCGCGGGCTTCGCTCAGGCGCTCGCTGAACTTGCGCGTGTTGAGCGGGTCCTCGCGGATCGCCTCGGCCCGGAAGCCCTGTAGCCAGGTGACGTTGAGCATCAGGACCACGAGCAGGAACAGGGAGAAGACGCTGAGTCTGCGGATCGGTGTGTTCATCGTTGGATCACCTGGGTTGCGCCCTCGTCCTGGATCGCGTGCGGCGCGGGTCGCCGCGCGTTGTCACTCATGCGCAGCAGAAGGCCCACGATCAGCCAACTCGCCATCAGCGCCGAACCACCGGCGGCGAGGAAGGGAGTCGTCATACCGGTCAGCGGAATGACCCTGGTCAGACCGCCGAGGACGACGAAGACCTGGAAGCAGATCACGAAGGCCAGCCCGCTCGCGAGCATCTTGACGAACAGTTCCCGTGAGGCCAGTGCGATGCGCATGCCCCGTTCGACGAGCAGGAGCATGACCAACAGGATAGCCATCAGGCCGGTCAGCCCCAGTTCCTCGCCCAGGGAGGCGAGGATGAAGTCGCTGTCGGCCGCGAAGATGTTGTGCGCCTGTCCGCCGCCAGGGCCCGTGCCGAAGATGCCGCCGTAGGACATGCCGATCTGTCCCTGGACCAGCTGTGCGCTGCCGCCGAGCGCGTCGTAGACCTCACGGTCGTAGGCGTTGAACCAGATGTTCACGCGCTGCTGGAAGTGCCAGAACAGCTGGAAGGCCAGGGCCGCGGCCCCGACGAACAGGGTGAGCCCGATGATCACCCAGGAAGAGCGCTGGGTGGCCACGTACAGCATCGCCAGGAAGGTGCCGAAGAGCAGCAGGGAGCTGCCGAGGTCCTTGGTGATGACCAACAGGCCGATCGCCGCCACCCAGCCGACGACCATGGGCATGAAGTCGCGGGCGCGCGGCAGCTCCATGATCTTGAACCGGCCGATCTTGACCTGCTTGGCCGCCAGCGACAGGACCTGCCGCTTGGTCACCAGGTAGGAGGACAGGAACACGACCAGGGCGATCTTGGCGAACTCCGAGGGCTGCACGGTGAAACCGCCGAAGCCGATCCACCGCCGGGCACCGAACTCGGAGATGCCCAGGACGGGCACCATCGGCAAGGCGATGAGGACCAGTGCCACGACCGCGGAGATGTAGGTGTACCGCTGTAGTACGCGGGGTTCGCGCAGGAAGAACAGCAGCGCGATGCACAGGACCATGCCGACCGCGGTCCAGATCAGCTGCATGCCGACACCGGCGTGTTCGATCTCCCCGGACTCGGCCGCGTCGAGGCGCCAGATCATGGCGACGCCGATCCCGTTCAGGAACAGCGCGCAGGGCAGGATCAGCGGATCGGCGTAGGGGGCGATGAAGCGCAGCGCGAGGTGGGTCGCGAGCGCCATGGCGCCGAAGGTCAGGCCGTAACCCCACATGGCGCCGGGGACCTGCCCGTTGAGGTTCAGACCGGAGATCGCGATCGTCGACATCGTGATCACGATCGTGATCACGATCAGCACCAGTTCGGCGTTGCGCCGCTTGACGGGCGGTAGCGCGGTCGGCGCCTCGGCTTCGGAGGTGTTACTCAAGGTCGGATCACCCGGACCCTTCCTCAGCCGCCGCGTTGTCGCTGAGCAGGTCGACGCGCTCCTGGGCGTCTTCCATGTTCTCCGCGGGGAGGGTGTTCTCCACGGCCTCGCGGTCGGCGTCCGGGAGGGACGTCAGGGGAACCTGGGTGTCCTCCACCTCCTCCGACAGGCTGAAGCCCGCGATGTCGGTGTTGATGCCCTGGTAGATGCTGACGGTGTCCCCGGATGAGGAGGGACCCACGTAGTACTGGCTGTCCACGTACTGGCGGCCGAAGTAGTAGGTGGCACCCGCGACGACGGCGACCACGAGCACGAACACCAGCACCATCGGCCACCAGCGCCTGGCGGGGTACTCGCCGCCCGTGTCCCGGCGGCCGCGCCGGGCGGTCGGCGGAGCCTCGTAGCCGTTGTCGTAGGGCTCCTGGTAACCGGCGGGGGCCGTGTTCGGGTCGTCCTCGTCCCGCACGGGATCCATCTCGGCGGTGTCACCGGAGCCGCGCAGCTCCTGGGCCCGTCTGGCCGGGGTGTCGTTGCCCTGGTCGCCGCTCTCGCGGCGCTGGTCGGCGGCACCGACGATCTGCGCGGAGCGTGTGGGGCCCTCGTGGTCGGTCTCGGTCTCGATGACGTCGGCGACGACCGCGGTGATGTTGTCCGGGCCTCCTCCGCGAATGGCCAGGTCGATGAGCTTCTTGGCCGCCGAGCGCGGGTCGGCCTCGGTAGCGAGGGTCTCGTTGATGGTCTTCTTGCTGACTACGCCGGAGAGCCCGTCGGAGCAGAGCATGTAGCGGTCGCCGACCTTGGCCTCGCTGATGGAGATGTCGGGGTCGACCGGGCTCTTGCCGTCCAGAGCGCGCAGGATGAGGGAGCGCTGGGGATGGGTGGCGACCTCCTCCTCGGTGATCTTGCCCTCGTCCACCAGGGTCTGCACCAGGGTGTGGTCGTGGGTGATCTGCTCGAAGCGGGATCCGCGCAACAGGTAGGCGCGGGAGTCGCCGATGTGGATGAGCGCCACTCGGGAACCGGCCCAGAGCATGGCCGTCAGAGTGGTGCCCATGTTCTCCAGCTGGGGCTCCTCCATGATCCTGCGTGCGAGGGAGGCGTTGGCCTGCTCGACGGCGTGCTGGAGCACCTCCGCCATCTCGTCGGCCTTCGGGGACTCGGTGTCGAGGCGGCCGATGGAGGAGATCGCGACGGAGCTGGCCACCTCGCCGCCCGCGTAACCGCCCATGCCGTCGGCGACCGCGAGGAGGTGCTGGCCGGCGTAGCCGGAGTCTTCGTTGCCTTCGCGGAGGCATCCTACGTCGGAGTACGCCGCGTATCGGAGAGCGATTGTCATTTGCGCAGTTCCAGGACGGTTTTGCCGATACGGATGGGCTGACCCACCGTGATGGGCTGGGGGCGGTTCAGCTTCTGCTGGCCGAGGTAGGTGCCGTTCGTTGAGTTGAGGTCCTCCACGAACCAGCGACCGCTGTCGGAGTAGACGCGCGCGTGGCGCCCGGACGCGTAGTCATCGGTGATCACGAGTGTGGAGTCCGGGGCGCGTCCGATGAGGATGGGCTGGGAGCCCAGGTCGACGGTGGTCCCCTTGAGCGAGCCCTGGGTCACGACCAGGGCCTTGGGCTCGTTGCGGCGAGGACGCGACGGCCGGGACGAGTACGACGGCGAGGGGTCCCTGCGCGGGGAGGGGCGCGGCGCGGGGCGGGGCTTCTTCCGCGGCTTCTTCTTGGACGAACCGAAGAGGTCCGTGCGGATCACACCGACCGCAGTGAGGACAAACAGCCAAAGCACCGCGAGATACGCGATCTTGATCAATATGAGGGTCAAGTTGGACATCGAACTGCTCTTCAGCCCCTGTCGTGCTTCGGCCGGGATGGCGGTCATCTGCGCCGCCACCGTTTCTTCCCCACCTTCGTGTCGGTGAGTGTCGAGGTCACCGGCCGCGGCCCATCAGCCGCGGCCACCGTGCCCGATCGGTCAGGTCTTCGCGGAGACTACCCTCCCGGTCGGATATCCGACAGCAGGCCCGTATCGGCCCGCCTCGGACCTTTCGATCTGTCAGACGCCGACGGAACGCCGTTAGTTGCGATCCTGTCGGGCCTGACCAGTCGGTTCCGTCAGATCTCAGTCGCGGCGGAACGTCATCGTGGTACGGCCGAGGCTGATCCTGCTGCCGTCGACCAGGCGTGCCTGCCTGACCTGCTGACCGTTGACGAAGGTCCCGTTCGTCGACCCCTTGTCCATCAGGACCGCCTCGTCGCCGTCCATGCGGATCTCCACATGGTGGCGGGAGACGCCGTTGTCGACCAGGCGCAGGTCGCAGTCGGTGCCGCGGCCGAGGAGGGTCACCGGAGTGGTGATCTCAAAGGACTGCTGCATGCCGTGACTGGAGATGCTGCCCTCGGTGGCGGCCCCACCGGGGGAGATCAGCAGGCGCGGATGACCGGCCTGGCGCTGGTCCGGTGACTGACCGGGTTCGCCGACGGGTTGGCGTACTTCGCCGTCCTTGCCGACCATGGTGCCGCGCACGACGCCGGAGCGAATCCGGAAGCGGCCCGTCTTGAGGCCGTCGTCGGGCCTGAAGTGGACACGTACCGGACCCACGAAGGAGTAGCCCTGCTCCGTCGCGTAGTCACGTGCCAGCTTGGACAGCTCCTGTCCCAGGCTGTCGGCGTAGACTTCCAGGCGCTCCTTGTCGCTGGCGGCCAGTTCGACGATGAAGTCGTTCGGGACCAGAGTGCGGCCCTGGGCGACGATTGCCGCTCGCTCGTCCATCTCACGCTGGACGGCGCTCGCCACCTCGACCGGTTGGAGCTCAGACTTGAAGGCCATCGCGAAGGTGCCTTCGATCATGCCCTCAAGCCTGCGCTCGAAGCGTTGGAGCACTCCCACGAGGTACCTCCCTTTGTACTCCACTTCGTATGTGTAGACGATCGTAACCGGGTCGGGGCGTCCCTGGTTTCATGCGCACCCCTGGGAGAGCCCAGTGCGGGCCCCGTCGCCGGTGGACCGGAATGCGTGTGCGACCCACCCCCAGGCCGTGCTAATCTTATGCATGTCGCCAGGGGGAACCGGACGAAAAGCCCGGATCACCTGGCAACACAATTGCATACGAGTCACTCGGGCGGGTGGCGGAACGGTAGACGCGCACGGTTCAGGTCCGTGTGTCCGAAAGGATGTGAGGGTTCAAATCCCTCCTCGCCCACTTGATGCGGGTTGCGGTGAACCGACCAGGGGTCGGTGAGCGGCAGCCCGCAGTTTTTTCGGGAGCGGTCCCGACAGAGCCAGGATACCCGGTGGAGACGGCCAGGCGGCCCCGCCGGGCTCTCGCGTTTTCGGAGGTCGCGGAGGCCGTGCACGCGGCACCGCCGCGCCACCCGGAAGGGCCGGAACCGGACGGCGCCCTGTGACGGCGCCCTCCGGCTCCGGCGGCCCCGTGTCCCGGCCCCTTCTCATCCCGGTCCGCTCAGTCGGCCCTCCTGGCGCCGTCGAGGTCCCACACCCTCAGATGCCCGCACATACCGCTGTGGAGCGGCCCGGGAGGAGGATCGGCGGTGTAGACGGCGGACTCCGCAAGGTGTTTCCCGTCACCCCCGGCCAGCGCGTCCAGGTGCCGAACGGTGGTCCGCGCCTGGTGGACCGCCCCCCGCTCGACGTGGTGGTGCCACCCGGCGGCTCGCTCGCGGACCAGTTCCGCCGCGGCCCCGTACAGCCCTTCCAGCGCCTCCGGGCCCTCTTCCTCCACCCGTGCGCGCAGTTCCAGGTAGCCCTCCACGGCGAGGTCGCGGCGTTTCCGGGCCGCCCGCTCCGCCGAGGTGACGGCCCGGGGCAGCACGGTGGCCTGGTGGTAGGCGTCCGGATCGGCCAGGACCTCTCCGGGGTAGGTGAGTACGGCGTCGCCCGACTCCGGCAGGCCCGCGTTCTGCATGACGACCAGGATCTCCAGGTCCCCGCTGTCGTTGACCAGCCGGTGCACGGTCCCCGGCGTGAACCACAGCAGGCTGCCGGGACGCAGCCGGGTCCGCTGGAACCCGGCGCCGCTGAGGCTCTCCAGGGAGCCCTCGCCCCGCAGTACCACGTAACCCTCCGCGGAGGCGGTGTGCAGGTGCGGTGAGCCGCCCGCGCGCCCGTCGGCGGCGGGCCAGTCGTAGACCCGCAGGTGGGAGACGGCGGTTCCGCCGGGGAACCCGGGGACGTGTGGGCCCCTCACCGTGCGTCCTCCGCGGTGCTCGCGGCGGCGCTCTCGTCCGCGTTCCGCTCCAGTTCGCCCAGGCCCAGGCCGGCGAGGGCTTTGGCGCCCTCCCCGCCGCGGTCGCCGTCGGCGACGACGACCGCGTACCGGTAGGCGAGGGTGTCCCCCGCGTTGACGGTCACCACCTCGTCGAAGAACGGCGCCGGGCACACGCAGGCGAAGATCCCGCTGCGCACGAACCACTTCACTGGGTGGCCGGGGTTGTCCGGGGCGTCCACGAACACCAGCGTGGACGCCCCGTCCGTGCCGTCGTGGCGGCCGACGAAGCCCAGCCAGGGTGAGCGCGTCCCCATGAGGTCGTCGTCGCCCTCCTTGCCCTCGGAGTAGGCCCGTCCCCCGCTGAAGGAGCGGGGTCCGCGCCAGAACAGCCCTCCGTATCCGGCGTTGGGCCGCCCCTCCGTGGTGGGGCTGCCGAAGGGGACCGCCTCGCCGGTCAGGTTGGTGAACGCGGTCGTGAACACCAGGGTCCACGCCCCCCGGTCGGGGGCCGCGGTCACCCGCAGCCCCCGCCGCTCGGAGAACCAGGTCTCGCCCTGCTCCGTCACCCACTCCAGCCGTTCACCGATCGAGACCCGTTCCGGTGAGGCCTCGATCCGGTCGAAGGAGCGGTGTTCTGTGGAGCCGTCGTTGGCGAGCTGCTGGTACCCCGCGTCCCGGAGGTAGGTGGGGCCGCCCCAGAAGTTGGCCGGTCCCACGTTGGGCAGGGACCATGCGATCCCCTTGTGCCACACGTGGTCGTGCGGCCGGTACAGGCTGACGGTGTCCCCGCCCAGGGTGCGGATCGGGTGGAGGTAGGGGCGAGGGGCCTCCAGCCGTACGTCCCAGGGCTGGTACACGTAGCGGAAGAGGTCACCGCCGTCGTGGGTCAGGCGCAGCGAGCGCCCCTGCTCGTGGATCAGTCCAAGGCCCCTCGCGGCGGGTTCGCCGCCGTTGGCCGTGGTCGCCGTGGTGTTCGCGGGCATGTCCTTAACCCTTCTGTGGCCGGGCGGGAGCGGGCGTGCTCGTGCTCACTCCTCGATGAAGTACTGTTCCGGGTTGGTCGGGCCGGGGTCGTTGTAGTTGCCGGAGGAGGGCATCGAGTCGGGCACGTTGTGGAAGTCGTCCGCGACGATCCCGTAGCCAGGAGGGCTCAGGCTGATCCCGATGGCGTAGAACTGCTCCTGGGAGAACGACAGGAACTCGCCCATCAGCTCCTCGCGGACCTCGGGGTCGGGCTCGGCCTTGACGGCGTCGTAGATCTCCAGGTGCTCCCTCACCTCGGCGGGCGGTTCCTGGGAGCGGGAGTCATCGCCGCCGGAGGCGTACCACTGGGCCCACGGGATGCCGAAGTTGGACTCGCCGCTCTGGGTGGGCGCGTACCAGCGCGGGTCGTACATCGCGTCCATCATCCCGTTGTCGCCCGACCACACGTTGGCGTCGTGCTCGTTGTTCTCCCGGCGGGTCTGCCACAGCGAGCGGTCCTCGGAGTTGAGCTCCACGTCGATGTCCAGGTCCTGCCAGAAGCCGACGACCATCTCCATCGAGTCCACGATGTCCGTGCGAAAGTCCGTGGGCACCGACAGGGTGAAGCTCACCGCCTCGCCGCGGGGGCTCAACCGGACGCCGTCGGAGTCGCGTTCGTCGTAGCCCGCCTCGTCGAGGAGCTCGTTGGCCAGGTCGACGTCGTACTCGGTGTACTGGGTGGCCAGCTCCTCGTCGAAGAACGGGCTGCCCTCGCGGGGCGCGCCCTGCCAGGGCTCCCCCTGGCCCCGGTAGACGACGTCGATGATGTCCTGGCGGTTGATGGCGTGGGAGAGCGCCACCCGGAAGTCGCGGTCGTTGAAGGTCTCCCGCAGCTCCTCGTCCTCATGGGTGAGGTTGAGGGAGACCATCGCCGTGTTCATCTCGGCGGGCTGGAGCTCGAAGAAGCCGTAGCCTCCCGACTCGCGCCCCTCGGACAGGGTGGGCCGGTTCGCCAGGGTGTTGAAGTGCCGCGAGTGCATGTCGATCTCGCCGTTGAGCGCCCGGACCAGCATGACCTCCTCGTCCGGGAGGATGTCGAAGACGACCCGGTCGATGTAGGGCAACTGGTTGCCCTCGGTGTCGACCTTCCAGTAGTAGGGGTTGCGCTCCAGCACCATCCGCCCGGAGTCGGCCAGCGGCTCGACGACCTTCCAGGGGTACATGGTGGGGATGTCGGGGTTCTGCCAGTACTGGGCGCTGTTGATCACCCCGGCCTTGTCCTCGAACATCTCGACCCAGTCGGTGTAGCCCTCCTCCTCGGCCAGCTCGTCGGCGTCGGGGTTGTGGTCGATGTGGAACTGCTCCAGGTAGTGCTTGGGTTTCGTCACCACCTGGTACTGGAGGAGGTCGTACCCGGCCCACAGGGCGTCGGGTTCCTCGAAGACGATGGTGAAGGTCTGCTCGTCGACCTTCTCGGCGGTACCGGGAGAGGCCGCCGCGACCGGGGTCAGGTCCTCGTTGTTGAAGATGTCGTTGAAGGCGAACACGAGGTCGTCGGAGGTGAACGGCTCACCGTCGGACCAGCGCAGGCCCGGGCGCAGGGTGAAGGTCAGCTCGGTGGCGTCCTCGCTGTACTCCCAGGACTCGGCGAGGTTGGGAATCGCCTCCTCCCACTCCGTGTCCCAGCGGGTCAGGTTCTCGTAGCCCACGGTCCGGCCGAGCCAGGGCCAGTCGCCCACGCCCAGGATGGCGGTGTTCCACTCGCCGCCGTACTCGCCGACGCGCTCGTGCGGTTCCACGACCAGCGGCTCCTCGGGCAGCCGTTCCTCCAACGGGGGCAGGTCGCCCGCCTCCACGAGGGTGGCGAGCATCGGTGCCTCGCCGGTGCCCTCCACCTGTTCTCCGTCATCGACGTCGGGGTCGAAGGAGAAGAAGGAGCATCCGGCGGCCGTCACGACCGCCGCCGCTCCCGCGGTGGCGCCCAGCCACCGCCCCTTACCGCCTGTCGTCTTTCGCCTCATGTGTCCTTCTCCTGCCTCGTGGGGGGTTCCCGCGTCGCGCGGGCCGGGGGATTGGTGCTTGCGGTGCCGGGCGCGGGGCTCGCGGTGATCCCGGCCAGCCCGAGTTCCTCGGCGTGGTGGCAGGCGACCGTGCGGCCCGGCACGGTCTCGCGCTGCTCGGGCTCCTCCGCGGCGCACAGGCCGGTGGCGTACCGGCACCGGGGGTGGAAGGGACAGCCGGACGGCGGCCGGGAGGGGTCGGGGACCTCGCCGGCGAGCCGCACGCGCTCGCGGGTGCCGCGCAGCCGGGGATCCGGTATGGGCACCGCGGAGATCAGTGCCTCGGTGTAGGGGTGCAGCGGCGCGGCGAACAGGTCTTCGGTGGGCGCCACCTCCACGATCCTGCCCAGGTACATGACCGCGACCCGGTCGCACACGTGGTCGACCACTGACAGGTCGTGCGAGACGAACAGGTAGGTCAGGCCCAGGTCGTCCTGGAGGTCCTGAAGGAGGTTGAGGATCTGCGAGCGCACGGAGGTGTCCAGGGCGCTGACCGCCTCGTCGGCCACGACCAGGCGCGGGCCGGGGACCAGGGCGCGGGCGATACTCACACGCTGGCGCTGGCCGCCGGAGAACGTGTGCGGGTAGCGGCGCAGGTGGTCGGGGTGCAGCCCCACACGTTCCATGACCTGGCGGACACGCGCCTCCAACTCCTCTCCCCGAAGGCCAAGCAGCATGCGCAGGGGTTCGCCGACGATGTCGCGCAGGGTCATCCGCGGGTTGAGGGAGGACTGGGGGTCCTGGAAGACCATCCGCACCTCGCGCTGGTAGGCGGGGGCTTCGGCGGCGGGCAGTTCCAGTGCCTCCAGGAGGCGGCCGTCGGCGGTGCGGTAGCGGATGTGCCCGGTGGCCTCCGGGCGGGCCCGCATGATGCTCGACCCCAGGGTGGTCTTGCCGCACCCGGACTCCCCGACCAGGCCGAGGGTCTCACCCGGGTACACGTCCAGGTCCACCCCGGCGACGGCCCGCACGCGGCGGTGCCCGCGCCGGGCGCGCCCGCGCACGGGGTAGTCCACCTCCAGGCCGCGGACGCTCAGGACGGGTTCGGCCGCCGGCTCGGCGGAGCCTCCCGCCGAGGGGACGGCCGGTGTGCGGGCCGACGCGCTGGCCGGTGTCTCACTCGGCATCGATGGTCTCCTTGCCGGTCGGGGCGGCGGCCTCCCCGCCGGGGGAGTCCGCCGGAGCGGGCCCCGGCTCCAGGAGGCAGCGCACCCGGCGCCCGGGAACGGGCACGGTGACCGGTGGGTCGGTGGTGTCGCACAGCCCTTCCACGGCCTCGGGGCAGCGGGTGCGGAACACGCAGCCGGCGGGCTGGCTCCCGGGATCGGGGACGGCGCCCCTGATGGTGGGCAGGCGGCGGGCTCGGGACGCGCCCATCCGGGGGACGGCCTCCAGCAGGGCGCGGGTGTAGGGATGGCGGGGATCGTGGAAGATCTCGTCCACCGGTCCCTGCTCGACGACCGTGCCCAGGTACATGACGGCGACCTCGTCGGCGATCTCGGCGACCACACCCATGTCATGGGTGATGAACAGCAGGCCCATGCCGGTGTCGCTGCGGAGGCCGTCGAACAGGTCGAGGATCTGGGCCTGGGTCGTCACGTCCAGGGCGGTGGTGGGCTCGTCGGCGATGAGCACGCGCGGTTCGCACGCCAACGCCATCGCGATCATGACCCTCTGGCGCATACCGCCGGAGAGCTGGAAGGGATAGGAGTCCACGACGCGCGCGGCGCCGGGGACGCGTACGCGTTCGAGGAGTCCGACGGCGCGCCGGAGAGCCTCGCGGCGCGGCACCCGGTGGTGCACACGCAGGGACTCGCCGATCTGGTTGCCGACGGTGTGCACCAGGGACAGCGAGGACATGGGCTCCTGGAAGACCATGGCCACCTCGCGTCCGCGTACCGAGCGGATCCTCCTGCCGGTGGGGCGCAGGGCGGCCAGGTCCACGGGTTCGCCGGTGCCGCCCGCCGGGTGCAGCAGGACCCTGCCGTCCACCACCCGGCCGGGCGGCTCCACCAGTTGCAGCACCGAGCGGGCCATGGCGCTCTTGCCGCAGCCGCTCTCGCCGACCACGCACAGAGTGCCGCCCCGGCGGACCGCGAGGTCCACCCCGTCCACGGCGCGCACCACGGTGTCGTCGGTGGCGAAGTGTGTTCGCAGGCCCTGGATGTCCAGGACGACGTCGTCGCGGTTGTCGGCCGTCATGGTCACCACCTCCCTACCTGTAGGGGTCGGCGGCGTCGCGGACGCCGTCGCCGACGAAGTTGAGCACCAGTACCGCCACCGTCACCGCGGCACCGGGCAGCAGGAGCCAGGGGGCGTTGGCGATCGAGTGGATGTTCTGCGCCTCCTGTAGGAGCACGCCCCAGCTCACGACCGGCGGTTGCAGCCCCAGCCCGAGGAAGGACAGCGAGGTCTCGGCCAGGATCATGAACGGCACGGCCAGGGTCAGCGAGGCGATGATGTGGCTGGTGAAGGACGGCAGCATGTGGCGGCCGATGATCCGGCTGGTGCCGCAGCCGTCCAGCCGGGCGGCCGTCACGAAGTCCTCCTGCCTCAGCGACAGGAACCGGCCGCGCACCACGCGCGCCAGATCGGTCCAGCCGATGAGGGAGAGGATCACGGTGATGGCGAGGTAGGTCTGCACCGGGCCCCAGTCGCGGGGGACGGCGGCGGACAGGCCCATCCACAGCGGGATCGTGGGAATGGACATCAGGAACTCGATGACGCGCTGGATGGCGTTGTCCACGCGTCCGCCCAGGTAGCCGGAGAGCCCGCCGAGCACGACCCCGAGCACGAAGGACAGCGCCACCCCGGCCAGGCCGATGGACATCGACACCCGGGTGCCGTAGATGATCCGGGAGGCCATGTCGCGGCCGTTGCGGTCGGCGCCCAGCAGGTACACGCTCTGGTCCGGGTCGCTGGCGCCGATCAGGTGGCGGTCGGTGGGAAGCAGCCCCCACATCTCGTAGGGCTCGCCGCGCACGAACAGGCCGACGGGGATCTTCGTCGACTCGTCGACGGTGTAGGTGTTGGCGAGCGTCTCCGGGTCGCGGTCCACCTGGTAGCTGTACACGTACATGCCCAGGTCGAAGCCGTCGGTGGTGTCCACGAAGTGGAGCCGTTGCGGCGGGGCGTAGGTGCGCTCGGCGTCGTAGGCGCCCGGTGTGCTGGGCGCGAGGAACTCGGAGAACACCGAGACCAGGGCGAACACGCACAGCATGAGCGCGCCTGCGACGGCCAGCCTGTTACGGCGGAAGCGCCGTCGGATGAGTACCCGCTGGGGCACGTCCCCGGGCGGGGCCGCGCTGGTGTCGGGCTCCACGGCCGTGTCGGGCGCGGCGGGGGAGGATCCGGGGCCGCGGGACGGCTCCGGGGGCGAGGGGCGGTCGGGCAGGGGTCCCACGGGTCACACCCTCTCGACGTGTTGGTGGCGGATGCGGGGGTCCCACCAGGCCAGGAGCAGGTCGGACAGCAGGGTGCCGACGACCGTCAGCGCGCCGAGGACGAGGATGAAGCTCCCGGCCAGGTACATGTCCTGGTTGCGCAGGGACTCGACCAGGAGCGGGCCGGTCGTCTCCAGGCTCAGCACGATGGAGACCATCACCTCGCCGCCCACGAGGGTGGGCAGGATCCAGCCGATGGTGCTGATGAAGGGGCTGAGCGACATGCGCACGGGGTACTTGAGGAT
Organism: Nocardiopsis sp. TRM 82005; assembly: GCF_056312425.1. Lineage (NCBI taxonomy): Bacteria > Bacillati > Actinomycetota > Actinomycetes > Streptosporangiales > Nocardiopsidaceae > Nocardiopsis > Nocardiopsis sp. TRM 82005. The sequence goes on along the minus strand of NZ_JBWDTQ010000027.1, from coordinate 90,587 downwards.
GAGCCGCCACTCGGGCAGGCCCTTGGCCCGGGCGGTGGTGACGTAGGGCTTGCGCAACTCGTCCAGGAGGTTGGCGCGCAGCACGCGGATGAGCGCGGCCGTGCCCGCGGTGCCGATGATCAGCACCGGTATCCACAGGTTGGACACCACGTCCATGACCTTGCCCAGGTTCCAGGCGGCGTCGGCGTACTCGCGCGAGACGACGCCGCCCACGCTCTGGCCGAAGTAGCGGAAGGACACCCAGGCGAAGATCAGGGCGAGCATGAAGTTCGGGGTGGCCAGTCCGACGAATCCGACGAAGGTCACGGCGTAGTCGCCCACCGAGTACTGGCGGACCGCCGAGTACACCCCGACGGGGAAGGCGATCGCCCAGCTCAGCAGGAGCGTGGACACGGCCAGGACCAGGGTGAGGCCGATCCGGTCCCACATCAGGTCGGCCACTTCGCGCCGGTACTGGAAGGACTGGCCGAAGTCGCCGTGCAGGACGATCCCGGAGATCCAGCGCCAGTACTGGACGAAGAAGGGGTCGTTGAGCCCGTACCTCTCCTCCAGGGCGCGGATCTGGGCGCTGTCCACCCCTTGTCCCTGCGCGGACAGCTGGGCGATGTAGGCGCTCAGGAAGTTGCCCGGGGGAAGCTGGATGATCAGGAACGCCACGAGTGAGATGGCGAACAGGGTCGGGGCCATGTACAGCAGGCGGCGGATCACGTAGCGGCGCACGGTGTCCCCCTCGCGGGGGCCGCCGGCGGGCGGCCCCCGGCTCGGCGGCGGTGCGCCCCGGGGCGCGGTGTCACCATCGGACGCCCCCGCCGTCCATGCGGGAGTGGAACGGCGACTCCGGTCCCAGGTCGGCGGGGGCCACGGGCCGCCCCTGGAAGGCGGAGGCGTAGACCCCCGCGACCAGGCGCAGCGTGCGCAGCGACTCGGCGGAGGTCACCGGCGGGGCGGTGCCGTCGCGCAGCGCGGCCAGTACTTGTGCGATCTGGGCGTGGTGACCGCTGTCGGTCCCCTGCTCGCCGTCCTCCCAGGCGGCCGTGACCTCCTCCTCGAACCCGGGCGCCGGGGTGACACGCCAGTCGGAGTCGCCGTAGCCGTACAGGTGGACCAGTTCGACCGTGGCCCGCTCGAAGTCGATCCGGATCCGGCTCTCCTCCTGCGGGGAGACCAGGCTGTTGACCACACTGGCCACCGCCCCGCTGGTGAAGTCCACCCGGGCCACCGACACGTCCTCGGTCTCGACGTCGCGGGCCTGGCGGCGGGCGACCGCGGACACCTCCGTCCACTCGCCCAGCAGGGAGAGCAACAGGTCCATCTGGTGGATGCCGTGCCCCATGGTCGGCCCGCCACCCTCGGTCTCCCACCTGCCCCGCCACGGCACGTCGAAGTACTCCTGGGGCCGAAACCACGTGGTGTGGCAGGCCGCCACCAGCGGACGCCCCAGCACACCGGCTCCGGCCAGCGCCCGCACCCGGCGGGCGCCCGAACCGAACCGGTGCTGGAACACCGTGGCCAGCCACGGCCCCCGCTCCCCGCCCTCCGCCGCCGCCATCTTCTCCGCCTCGGCCAGGCTCAGCGCCGGGGGCTTTTCCACCAGCACGGACGCGCCCGCCCCCAGGCATGCCTCCACCTGGGGGCGGTGCAGGCCGGGCGGCGTGCACACGTGCACCAGATCCGGCCGCTCCCGGTCCAGCATCTCGGCCAGGTCGGCGTATCCCGCCGGGATGTCGAAACGGGAGCGGAACGCGGCCAGGGTCTCGGCGTCGACATCGACGGCGGCGACGATCTCGGCCTGCTCCCGCAGGGTTCTCAGCGCCTCTGCGTGGAAGCGGGCGATGTTCCCGGTGCCCACGATCGCGACGCGGACCGGACCCGTGGGCGGACCGGTCGCCGGGGAGTGCGTGCTCATGTGTTAGTGGCTCCTCTGCCAAAGGGGGGGGTACGGGGGGCGAGGTTCGAGGAGTACTCAGCCGCGGGGGTTCAGCCGCGCACCGGCACCTCCTGTCCCTGGCCGACGGGGTCGAGCTGGACGCCGCACGCCAGGCGGCGGGTGTGGTCCACCACGCGCGCCGGGCCCTCGAGCAGGACCGGGACGGTGTGCCGTACGTCCTGGCTGGACGCGGACAGCAGCAGCTCCAGGCGGCCGGGCTCGACCACGCGCTGCCCGTCCGGACCGGTGTAGGAGGACAGGTCCGCGTGGACGGTGAAGTCCACCGCCCGCGCCTCGCCCGCCTCCAGGTGCACCCGCGCGTAGCCCACCAGCCGCCTGCGGGGCCGGGTCACCAGGGCGACGGGGTCGTGCATGTAGAGCTGGACGACCTCGGTCCCGGCGGTGCCGCCGACGTTGCGGACGGTGCAGCCGACGGTGACCTCTCCGTCAGTGCGGGCCACGGGGACCTCGTCCGGGCGGGCCGGGCGGCCGTCCACGCGCGGGTCCTCCCAGGAGAACCGGGTGTAGGACAGGCCGTGTCCGAACGGGTGGAGCGGGGTCGGGTCCACTGAGCTGACGTCACTGTGGTGGGCCAGGTCGGCGCCGAGGTAGGTGGTGGGTTGGCCGCCGAACGAGCGCGGCACGGACACCGGCAGGCGCCCGCTGGGGTTGACCCGGCCGGAGAGCACCCCGGCCAGGGCGGGCATGCCCTCCTCCCCCGGCATGAAGGCCTGGACCACGGCGGCGAGCCGGTCGGCGACCGGCCCCAGCGCGTAGGGGCGCCCGGACACCACCACCGCGACGACGGGGGTTCCGGTGTCGGCCAGGGCCTCCAGGAACTCCTGCTGTACCCCGGGCAGGCGGAGCTCCTCCACGTCGCAGCCCTCACCGGAGGTCCCCCGGCCGAACAGGTCGGAGCGGTCGCCGACCACGGCCACGCACACCCGGGCATGGGAGGCGGCCAGCACGGCCTCGTCGAATCCGTCGGTGGAGTCGCCGTCCACCGAGCATCCGGCCCGGTGCTCGACGCTCGTGCCGGGCAGTTCGGCGCGCAGGGACGTCAGCAGGGTGGGGATCTCCACGCCGACGGCGGTGCCGGGGTGGCGCCTGCCGACGTGGGCGGGGAAGGAGTAGCAGCCGAGCACGGCGTCAGCGGTGTCGGCGAGCGGCCCGACCAGGGCCAGGCCCCCGGTACCGGTCAAGGGGAGCGCGTCGTCGGAGTTGGACAGGAGCACCACCGAGCGCTCGGCGAGGTCGCGTGCCAGGGAGCGGTGTTCGTCGGGGTCCAGGTCCACGGGGGCGTCGGGGTCCTCGGGTTCTGGAACCCATCCGGCGTCGAGCAGGCCCAGCTCGCATTTTTGCAGCAGTACGCGCCGGGTGGCCCGTTCGACCAGGTCCTCGGGCACCTCGCCCGAGCGGACCAGGGCGGTGAGCTGGTCGCCGTAGCAGTGCACGGTGGGCAGCTCGACGTCCACACCCGCGGTCAGGGCCAGGGCTCCGGCCCGGTCCGCTGTGTCGGCGAGACGGTGCAGGGTCTGGAGGAAGGCGATGCCGAAGTAGTCGGCGACCACGGTCCCCTCGAACCCCCACCGGTCTCGCAGCAGGCCGGTCAACAGGCCGCTGTCGGCGGCGGCGGGCAGCCCGTCGTTGTCGTTGTAGGCGGACATGACCGATCCGGCACCGCCGTCGCGCACGGCCATCTCGAAGGGTGGGAGCAGCACGTCGGCGAACTCGCGCGGGCCGATCGAGACCGGCGCGAGGTTGCGTCCGCTCCTCGAGGCCGAGTACCCGACGAAGTGCTTGAGGGTGGCCACGATCCCGGCGGATTGCAGGCCGCGCACGTAGGCGGTGCCGACGGTCGCCACCAGGTGGGGGTCCTCGCCGATGGTTTCCTCGGTGCGCCCCCAGCGGGGGTCGCGGGTCACGTCCAGTACGGGGGCCAGACCCTGGTGGACGCCGACCAGGCGCATGCTCTCCCCGATCTGGGCGGCCATCCGCTCTACCAGGTCGGGGTCGAAGCTGGCGCCCCAGGCGAGGGGGACCGGGTAGATGGTCGCGGTCCAGGCGGCGAACCCGGCCAGGCACTCCTCGTGGGCCACGGCGGGGATGCCGAAGCGGTTGGCGCTCATGATCTCGTGCTGGCTGCGGACCAGAGACGCGCGTCCGGCCACGGGGTCCACCGGGACGGTGCCGAAGGGCCGGGTGAGCTGTCCGAGGCCGTCGGCGATCACCCGCTCCCACTCCGGCGGCTCCTGGGTGAGGTCGTGCTGGTGCGGTGCGACCGCCTCGCCGGAGGCGTCCGCGCTCACCCACACACCGTGCAGCTGGGCGACCTTCTCCTCCAGGGTCATCGACCCCAGCAGTCGCTCGACGCGCGTCGCGGCCGGGAGGGAGGAGTCCCGCCAGCTTTCGGCGGTGTCCTTCCGTTCGGCGACGTGGTCAGAGGGTCCGGTCATGTAGGGGTGCCTTTCTGTGCTCGGTGAGGGTGCGAGGGAGAGCCGTCCGGGTGGTGGGCCGCGCGCGCTGGACATCCGAAACTTTCGAATTTAGTATCGAAACTTACTGACGGAGAATGTACGTATTCGCGGTGACCTGGTCAACCCCTGAGAGAGAGATAAGTCACATGCGTACTGTGAGCTGGGAAGGAGGAGAGGTTTCGGCTGGTGAGAAGGGAAAGGTTTCATCAAGTCGAACTTGGGGAAGCGCTTGCCAACCGAAACTTTCGAGAGTCCTTTGGCGGGCCGGGGTGACCCGTGTGGAAGTCTCCGAACGGGCGGATGGGACACTTCGGGCGTGGGAATCACAGAACGACTCCATGAGATCGGGCGGCCGCTGGTCGCCGAACAGCTGGCGCACCCGACGGTCGCCGGGATCGCCCGGGGCGACCTCGACGAACGCGCCTTCCGGTACTGGCTGGAGCAGGACCACCTCTACCTGCTCGACTACGCGCGGGCCTTCTCCCGGCTGGCTTGGCAGGCGCCCGACGAGCACCTCACCGACCTGGTGGGCATCGCGCACAGCACCCTCACCGAGGAGCTGGAACTGCACCGCTCCCTGTCCGGGGAGTTCGGCGCGGACCTGGCCACCCGTGACAAGGGGCCCTCATGCGCGGCCTACACCGCATGGCTGCTCGACGCCGCCGCCGACTACCGGGACGGGCTCGCCGCGGTCTATCCCTGCATGTGGGGCTACAACCAGCTCGGGCTCGCCCTGGCGGAGAACCGTCCGGAGGAGCCGCGCTACCGCCGATGGGTCGACACCTACGCCGACCCGGAGTTCAGCACCCTCACCGAGCACTACGGGAGGATGCTGGAGGAGGCCGACCCGGAGCCCGAGCGCACGGAGCGCCTCTTCCTGGAGGGCATGCGACACGAGGTCGCCTTCTGGGACACGCCCTACACCGCGCGTACCGCCTGACCCCGCGCGCAGGAGGGTTCCGCTCCTTCGAGCCGTCCACAGGGTGGGGGCGGGGCTGGTTCTGCCTCGTGGAAGGCGTTTAGCCTGGATATGGGGGACCCGGAGCAGCCTGTGGGCACCTGAGGTGCCCCCGAGTTCCAGAGTCGCCCATCCGCTCGCTCGGGACAATCCCGGCCCCGTCGCCTGTGGACGACCTCGCGCATGGGAACGGGGAGCCGGGCCGTGCGGCCCGGCTCCCCGTCCGCCGCTGGCGGGGGAGGCCCCGGTCAGCGTGTCGGTCCAGGTGCCCCCGGTCAGGGGTTGAGTACCGTCTCCACGGTCTCGAAGCGCTCGATCTCGCAACCGTTGCGCTTGTTGAACTCGGTGTCGACGTCGGTTCCGTTGACGTGCCCGGTCACATGGACGACCTCGGGGCCGCCCACCTGCATGGTGCACATCATGTCGGAGGTGTCGAGGACGAACGGCTCAGCGCCGACCTCCTCGATCGTGGCGCACGCCGCCTCGGAGCCGGGGTGGTCGCCGCCCTCGGGGTCACAGGTCAGGGTCCACACCCCCTCCTCATAGCCTTCTTCGGGGGACAGGGCCTCGTCGTCGCTCAGGGAGCGCTCGATCGTCAGCCGGACTTCGGCGTCGCCGTTCTCCCCGTCGGAGGCGTCCTCTTCGGAGGAACCCTCCTCGGAGGAGTCTTCGGCGGGGTCGGAGGGAACGGTGGTCTCGTCGGATTCGGGTGCCGGCGCGTTCACTTCGGCGGGCTCGTTGCCGCAGGCCGTGATAAGCAGGCCAAGGGCTGCGAGAGCGGCGAGGCGGGTCGGCAGGGCCGTCGCGAAGGTGTACTGAGCCATACGGTTCGGACGCGGGGGGATTCTCCCGGGTTCCCCGGATTCTCACATTTTACGAAGCACACGGATACAGGGGGTCACATGTTCGGCAACGAGGTTCCGGAGACCAACGTCACCGAGGTACCCGAGGACGCCTACCTGCTCGACGTCCGCGAGGACGACGAGTGGAACGCGGGCCACGCGCCCGACGCCACGCACATCCCGCTGGGCGAGCTGGGCGAGCGCGCGGCCGAGGTGCCGCAGGACCGGAGGGTCTACGTCGTCTGCCGTGCGGGCGGCCGCTCAGCGCAGGCCGTCGCGGCGCTCAACCAGGCCGGGTGGGACTCGGTCAACATCTCCGGCGGCATGCAGGCCTGGCAGCACGCCGGGCGCGGCCTGGCGGCGGAGGACGGCGTGGAGCCCCGCGTCATCTGAGGACGGCGTGGAACACCGCGTCATCTAGTGTGCTGGCCGCAAATGTTTCCGGTGTGATGGGTGGGGGCCTTCCTCCCGCTGGCTTTGTACTTGTGGCGAGTATCGAGCGCGCCGAACTCGGCTGTGAGTACGAGATCGTCCGCGCGGGGGCCGGATCGGTGAACCTTTCCGGTCACAGCCCCAGGGGCCCGACCCCGCCGATTTGGCTCCGATTGCGCAAAGCACTGCCCCTGGGCCGCTTCCGGGTGGCACTATGACGTTCGTGAGTTCCGAGCGCGCGCCCCTCAGCGCCGAAGCCGTGCTGGCCGCGTCAGCGGACGCGGTGGTCTGTGTCGACAGCGAGCTCCGGGTCACCTTCTGGAATCCGGCCGCCGAGCGCCTGTTCGGCTGGTACGCGGAGGAGGTGCTCGGCGGCGAGCTGCCGATCGTCCCCGCCGAGCTGAAGGCCGAGCACGGTGCGGTGCTCGAACACGTGCGCTCCGGAACGCCGCTGTCCATCCACACGCGCCGGGTGCGCAAGGACGGCACGGTCGTCGACGTGCGGATCAACACCAACCGCGTGCCCGGTGCCGACGGCGGGGTCGCCGGGTGGGTGCTCAGCCTCTACCCCTCCGACACCGACGTACAGGCCCGCTCCTCGGCGATGGAGAGGGCCCGGCTGGTGCGGCGGCTCACCGACGTGGTCGTCGACATCAACGCGGACCTCAGCCGCAAGACCGTGCTCGACCGCATCTCCCGCGGCATCACCGAGCTCACCGGTGCGGACGCGGGCGGCTTCGTCCTGCTCAACGAGGACCGCGTGGAGCTGGTGAGCATCTCCGAGCTCTCTGAGGAGCTCCAGGGGTTCAGCGCCGCGCTGGACGACAGCCTGTTCGGTGAGCTGCTGCGCAGCGGCAAGTCGGTACTGCTGGCCAACGAGGACACCCGTGGCCTTCAGGACCTGGTCTGGGCCGACCTGCCCGGGCTGCACACCATCGCGCTGGGCGTGTCCAACGTGCACGGCCGCCCCTACGGCGCCCTGTACGCGCTCTACAGTCAGCGCAAGGTGGGGCACGTGGAGCTGGAGCTGCTCGAACTGCTCGCGGCGCACGCCGGCGTGGCGATCGGCAACGCGCTGGCCTATGAGGAGCTCAACCGGCAGCGCGTCCACGAACAGGCGGTGGCCGACTCCAGCGCCGACGGGATCGCCGTGCTCGACTTCGGCGGCCGGGTGCGCAAGTGGAACCGCTCGGCGGTGGAGCTCACCGGTTACGGGACCGACGTGGTGGAGGGGCGCCACCCGCCCTTCCCGCTGCCCGCCTGCCACGGCCAGCCGGTCAAGCACCAGCTCAAGGACGGCCGCTGGTTGGAGATCCTCATGGCGCAGATCCCGCGCACCCACGAATGGGTGGTGGACTTTCGCGACATCACCGCGCAGAAGGCCATGGAGGACGAGCGCGAGGCCTTCCTGGCCACGAGCGGGCACGAGCTGCGCACCCCCATCACCGTCATCCACGGCTACGCCACCACGCTGCTGCGCAAGTGGGCCCGGCTCAGTCCGGACTCGCAGTACCAGGCGGTCGACACCATCGCCGAGCGCTCCTCCGCCCTGGCCACGCTGGTGGACCGGCTCCAGCTGGGCTCGGACGTCTCGCGCGGCGAGATGCGGGTCGGCCGTGACCGGTTCGACCTCCCCGAGGTTCTGCGGCAGGCGGTCAGCGCCTTCCGGCCCCTGTCCGACCGGCACGACGTCACCATGGAGGACCTGCCCCCGCTCCCGCCCACGGCGGGCGACCCCCTGGCCACGAGCATGATCATGGACCAACTCCTGGACAACGCCCTGAAGTTCTCCCCCGAGGGCGGGCGCGTGCACGTCAGCGCCAGCGAGGAGGACGACGCCGTCGCGGTCGTGGTCGACGACGAGGGAGTGGGGCTGCGGTCGGGAGATGAGGAGCGGATCTTCGAACGCTTCGTCCAGTCGGGGCTGCGCGGCGACGACTCCGGTTTCGGCGGGCTCGGGCTCGGCCTGTACATCGTGCGCCAGCTGGCCCGCGACCAGGGCGGCGACGTCACCGCCCAGCGCCTGGAGCGCGGGGCACGCATGCGGTTCACGGTGCCCCTGTACCGCGGGGACGGCCCGCCGTCCGCCGAGCAGCCCCCTACACGGTCCGAGACGTCCCGCGAGCAACCTGAGTCCCAGGAAACATCAAAAACCTCGTCAACCCCAGAAGCCCTGTCACGGCAGCGATCCACGCACCGACGCGCGAGTCCTACCCGGTGATTCACCTCGCGGTGGGTTTCCTCCCGAGGTGATCGGGGCATTTCCACCCCTGGTGGAATTCGCTGGCACACATCGGGCGGGTTCCGGACCACCCGAGAAAGCACGAACGCGCAGGGATTCAATGTGTCAGGAGACCACACCCCACTCGACGTCGGGGACCGCCCGCGCAAGGTCGAGCGGAACGCCACGCTCCCCTACACCCCCGCCAGCGTGACCGAAGCCAGGCAGCGGCTGTGCCGCGACCTGCGCTCCATGGAGATCATCGGGGAGGACCGCGTGGACGACGCGGCCCTCGTCCTCAGCGAGCTCGTCAGCAACGCCTTGCGCCACGCCAGTCCCTTACCCGCCCCCGACAACCCGGAGGACAGCGTCGGTGTGTCCTGGCGCGCCGAGGTGGACCGTAGGTCGCCGTCGGGCGGCTGGGTGGAGATCGCGGTACGCGACGGCGGATCCAGCACCATGCCCCGTGTGGCGCGGCCCTCCGTCTCCGGCCTGGGCGGCCGGGGCCTGGGCATCGTCCAGACCCTGTCGGGCCGATGGGGCACCGAGATGGACGCGACCACCACCACGGTGTGGGCGGTCCTGGAGATCCCCGCCGAGGAGGCCGCCGACGAGGAGGAGGGCACGGCCGAGGGCCTGCCCGAGAGGTTCGGCGCCGGCCCCGGCCCGGGCGACGTCGTCGAACTGCGGCTGAACGCCCAGGCGGGCGAGAGGGCCTGGAGCGTGCTGATCTGAGCGGACCCGCCGGACGGGCCCGCTTCCACGGGACGGGGCCCACCCCGCCGGGCGCCGCGCGGCACCGCCCGGAGGAACGCCGCCGATGTCGCGAAACACCGTCACCGAGGTGGCCCCTGGGTGACGCGGCCGCTACAGTCACGACTGTGGAGTTGAAGATATCAAGCCGGTCTCAGGAAGACGTCGCGGTAGTGGCCGTGGGCGGTGAGATCGACCTGTACACGGCACCCCAGTTGCGCAACGAGCTCGCCGGAGCCCTGGAGGACGGGGCACAGCGGCTGCTCGTCGACATGTCGCGGGTGGAGTTCTGCGATTCGACGGGCATCAGCGTGCTGCTCTTCGCCATGAAGCGCTCCCGCGACAAGGGCGGAGACCTGGAACTCGTGGCGCCCAAGACCGCGGTCACGAAGGTCCTGGAGGTGACCGGACTGAACGAGGTGTTCGTCATTCACCCCGACCTCGACGCGCTGCCGGTGGCCGCGGGATCCGGCACGGCCCGATAGGCGGGGTGCACGTGCTTCGGGGGGAGGACGGTGGCCCGGGGGAGGCCGGGGTCGCCGCGGTGATCGCGGCCAAGGACGAGGCGCTGCGGATCGGCAGCACCGTGAGGGCCGTCCGCGCCCTGCCCGGGGTGGACCTGGTCGTCGTGGTCGACGACGGCTCCGCGGACCGTACGGCCGACGTCGCCCTCGACGCCGGGGCCCGCGTGTTCAAGCACAGCCGCAACCGCGGCAAGGGCGCGGCGATGGAGACGGGCGCGGAGGGCGTCCGGCTCATCGAGGCGCACGGTGACGGAGCGGTCCGTCAGCCCAGGCACCTGCTGTTCCTGGACGCCGACCTGGAGGCCACCGCCGCGGACGCCTCCCCGCTCATCGAACCGGTCACCGGCGGCAAGGCCGACATGACCATCGCGCTCTTCCCCGCCACGCGCATGCGTCTGGGCGGGCACGGGTTCGTGGTGCGGCTCGCGCGCGGCGGGGTCCGCAAGGCCACTGGATGGGAGCCCGAGCAGCCCCTCAACGGTCAGCGCTGCATCACGCGCGCCGCCTTCGAGGCGGCCAAGCCGCTGGCCGCGGGCTTCGGCGTGGAGACCGGCCTGACCATCGACGTACTGCGCGCGGGCTTCCGTGTGGTGGAGGTCGAGGTGCCGCTGGCGCACCGGGCCACCGGCGCGGACCTGCGCGCGCAACTGCACCGCGCCCACCAGTTCGCAGACGTGGCGCGGGCGCTGGCGGTGCGCGAGCTTCGGCCCACGGCTCGGCGCCAGTGGGACCGGACCCGGGAACGCGCGCTTACGGCAGGACGGCAACTGGCGGGCAAAGTCGGGCACATGAGTTGGAGAAATCGCCCGAAGTAACCCCATGGGCGCAGTGCGTAGCTATACGCTCGCCCTGTGTTCACTACGATCCTGGCTTTGACCGGAATGCTCTCGGGACTGGGCGCGCTCGCCCTCGGCGGGTACGCGTTGTCCAGGACCCGGGTGGTCGACAGCGAATCCCAGATGATCGCCCACCGTGCGGCTGAGACCAGCGCATCGGGCGTGGACCCGCTCGCGGTCCGCGACGTGGCGGTCCTTCACTACGACGCCCTGGAGGAGATGTCGGGCGCCCGCTCCTTCTCCCTGGCACTGCTCAACAGGGAGGGCGACGGCGTGGTCGTCACATCCATCAACGGGCGTACCGAGACGCGCACCTACGCCAAACCGGTGGTGAGCGGCGACTCCGACATCCCGCTCAGCCCCGAGGAGTACCGGGTCGTGCGCTCGGCCCGCCTGGGCGAGGGGATCGGCGCCTCCATGACGGCGGGGAGCACCTCGGCCCGCCCCACCCAGCCGACCGCGGGGACCGGTGCGGGCTTCGGCGAGCGGTCCGTGCGCACGGACACCACGCCTCCCGGGGGCGCTTCGGACGCCGCGACGCCCGGGACCGCTCCGGACGCCGGGGCCGTCAGGGAGGGCGGAGGCACCAGGTCACTGGTCACCGCGTTCCGTCCCGCGGGACGCGGCGAGCAGCCCCGCTCGGGCCGCGGGTCCGTATAGCCTGGCTGCATGCCCAACCGCTACGCCTACCTCGGCCCCGAGGGCACCTTCACCGAAGCCGCGCTGCGCGACCTGCGTCCGGACGCGCCCGACGGGGCCCGCGTCCCCTGTGAGGGGATCGCGGAGGTCTTCGACGCGGTCCGCTCCGGGGCGGTGGACGGCGGGGTCGTTCCGCTGGAGAACTCGGTCGAGGGCGGCGTCACCGCCACCATCGCCGAACTGGTCAACGGCGATCCGCTGCTCATCACCGGGGAGACGGCCGTGCCCGTGGAGTTCGCGCTGTTCGCGCGCGACGGGGCGGCCCTGGACGACGTCAAGCGGGTGGCCACCCATCCCCACGCCCTCGCCCAGTGCCGGGGATGGCTCGCCCAGCACCTGCCCGACGCCGACACGCACACCGTCTCCTCCACGGCCGCCGCGGCGCGCAGCGTGTCCGAGCCCGGAGCTCCCTACGACGCCGCGATCTGCGCGGTGATCGCCGGTGAAAGGTACGGCCTGCGCGCCCTGGCCTCCCGGATCGGCGACCGGTCGGACGCGGCCACCCGGTTCATCCACCTGTCCCGGCCCGGCGTGCTGCCCGGGCCCACCGGGGCCGACCTGACGTCGCTGGTCGCCTTCATCGCCGACGACCACCCCGGCGCCCTGATCGAGGTGCTCAACCAGTTCGCCGTACGCGGGGTCAACCTCACCCGTCTGGAGTCGCGCCCCACCGGCGACGGGCTCGGCAGCTACTGCTTCTGTATCGACGCCGAGGGCCACGTGTCGGAAGCCCGGGTCGGTGAGGCCCTCATGGGCATCCGACGGGTGTGCCGGGACGTGCGCTTCCTGGGCAGCTATCCGCGCAGCGGACGGGCCGCCGTGACCAATCCTCCGCTGCGGCCCCGGCCGGCCACCGACGCCGACTTCGTCGAGGCCGAGCGGTGGCTGGCACGCGTCCGTGCCGGCCGGGTCGACTGAGGGCCGCCCGGCCCCCGGGTCTCCAGCGGGCATCCGGGCCCCGGCGGGCGGCCGCGCTCGGACGCCTCCTCCCCGCGCCCGTGAGCCGGTTGTGGAAAAGATGTCGGGGAGCTCGGGCCCGGGCGGTAACCTGCAAGGCGTGATCGACCTTCGCGCTCTTCGAGAAGACCCCGAACGACTCCGTGCATCGCAGCGAGCCCGTGGGGAGGACCCCGCCGTCGCCGACCGGCTGCTCGAACTCGACGCCAGCCGCCGTTCCGCGCTGTCCCGGTTCGAGACCCTGCGTGCCGAGCAGAAGAGTGTGGGCAAGTCCGTCTCCAAGGCCTCCCCGGAGGAGCGTGAGGAGCTCCTGGTCCGGGCCAAGGCGCTGGCCGCAGAGGTCAAGGAGGCCGAGGCCGAGGCCGGTCGCATCGCCGACGAGCTGAACACCGCCCTGTCCGGCGTGCCCAACCTCGTGGAGGAGGGCGCACCCGAGGGCGGCGTGGACGACTTCAGGGTCATGGAGACCGTCGGTACGCCGCGCTCGTTCGACTTCACCCCGCGCGACCACCTGGAACTGGGCGAGATGCTCGGCGCCATCGACATGGAGCGCGGCGCCAAGGTCTCCGGCGCCCGGTTCTACTTCCTCACCGGCGTGGGCGCCCAGCTGGAGCTGGCACTGCTCAACATGGCGATGAACCAGGCCGTCCAGACGGGCTTCACACCGATGATCCCGCCGGTGCTGGTCAAGCCCGAGACCATGGAGGGCACCGGGTTCCTCGGCGCACACGCCGACGAGGTCTACCACCTGCCCGCCGACGACCTCTACCTGGTGGGCACCTCGGAGGTGCCGCTGGCCGGGTACCACGCCGGGGAGATCCTGCCCGCCGACGCGCTGCCCAACCGCTATATCGGCTGGTCGCCCTGCTTCCGCCGCGAGGCGGGCTCCTACGGCAAGGACACGCGGGGCGTCATCCGGGTGCACCAGTTCCACAAGGTGGAGATGTTCGTCTACACCCACCCGGACCAGGCGCACGAGGAGCACGAGCGGCTGCTCGCCTGGGAGCGGGAGATGCTGGACAAGCTGGAGCTGCCCTACCGCGTGGTGGACATCGCCGCCGGCGACCTGGGCACCAGCGCCGCCCGCAAGTACGACTGCGAGGCCTGGGTCCCCAGCCAGGAGACCTACCGGGAGCTGACCTCCACCTCCAACTGCACCGAGTTCCAGGCCCGCCGCCTCAACACGCGGTTCCGGGACGAGGACGGCAAGCCCCGCTTCGCCGCCACCCTGAACGGCACTCTGGCCACCACCCGCTGGATCGTCGCCATCCTGGAGAACCACCAGCGCGAGGACGGCTCCGTGGAGGTCCCCGAGGCGCTGCGCCCCTACCTGGGCCGCGACGTCCTGGAGCCGCTCAGCAGGAAGAAGTAGGCCGGGACCCGAGGGCTCCCGCCGGGGCCCGCGGGGCCGACGGGCACCCGCGCTCCGCGTGTCCGCGTTCGTGGCGGGTGTGACGGCGGAGCCGGGTCCCCGCCGCCTCCGTCCGCCGAGCCGACAGCCGCTGACGTGCAACGGAGTCCGCCCCGTCGACGGGGCGGACTCCGTTCGCCGTGCCAGCTACAGGTACGGGCCGGAGCCGTGCCCCTCCTCGCCGGGACCGCCCGGGCCGCCGGGGCCCTGGGCCTGTAGGTCCGCGAGGCCGGGCGGCAGGGCCTTGCGCATGTTCTCCAGCTGGGCGCGGGCCGCCATCTGCTGGGCGAACAGGGTCGTCTGGATACCGTGGAACAGGCCCTCCAGCCAGCCCACCAGCTGCGCCTGCGCGATACGCAGTTCGGCGTCGCTGGGCGCGGATTCCTCCGCGAACGGCAGGGTCAGCCGCTCCAGCTCCTCTATGAGCTCAGGGGCCAGACCGTCCTCCAACTCCTTGATGGAGGAGGTGTGGATCTCCTTGAGCCGGGCCCGGCTCGCGTCGTCCAGGGGAGCGGCCTTCACCTCGTCCAGGAGCTGGCGGATCATGCTGCCGATCCGCATCACCTTGGCGGGCTGCTCCACCATGTCCGCGAGGGAACGGGGCTCCTCCGTACCGCCCTCCTCCTGACCGCCGTTCTGGTCGGTCCCCATGACCAGCACCTGAGGCTGCTCGTTCGGGTTGTCTGCGCTGCTCATCAGTCCCCTTACGTGGATATCACCGGCACGCCGTCAACGGGTGAGAAGGATCTTTCCGGTGTGCGCGCTCGTTTCCATGACACGGTGCGCCTCCGCCGCGTTCCGCATCGGGACCGAGCGGTCGACGACGGGGCGGACGACTCCTTGTTCTACCAACGGCCACACCTCCTCGAGTACTCCCGAGACGATGGCCGCCTTCTCGTCCAGGGGACGGGAACGGAGGGTCGTCGCCTGCACGGAGAGCCTTTTCACGAGCATGCGCCCCAGATCGACCTCGGCGCGGCGGCCGCCCATCAGCGCGATGATCACCAAACGGCCGTTTGTGGCCAGGGAGCGCAGGTTGGCGTCCAGGTAGGAGCCGCCCATGATGTCGAGGACGAGGTCGGCGCCGCCCGCCTCGCGCATGCGCTCGGTGAAGTCCTCGGTCTTGTAGTTGATCGTGATCTCGGCGCCCAGCTCGCGGCAGCGCTCCAGCTTCTCCTCGCTACCCGCCGTGACGGCCACCCGGGCGCCCAGGGCGCGGGCGAACTGGATGGCGAAGGTGCCGATACCGCTGCCGCCGCCGTGGACCAGGACGGTCTCTCCGGGGCGCAGGTTTCCGGCCATCACCAGATTGGACCACACGGTGGAGGCCACCTCCGGCAGCGCGGCCGCCTCCACCAGGTCCACGCCCGCGGGTATCGGCAGCAGCTGGCCCACCGGTACGGCGACCTTCTCGGCGTAGCCGCCCCCGGACAGCAGGGCGCACACGGGGTCGCCGACGGACCAGCCGGCCTCCTCCGTGCCGGGGCCGAGCGCCGCGATGGTGCCCGAGCACTCCAGACCCGGGTACTCGGATGCGCCGGGCGGCGGCTGATAGTTGCCCTGGCGCTGGGCGACGTCGGCTCGGTTGGCCGCGCTGGCGGCCACATCGACCAGGACCTCCCCTTCGCCGGGGACAGGATCGGAAACCTCGGACCAGGCCAGGACCTCGGGACCGCCCGGTTCGGTGATACGGATCGCGTGCATGAGCCAGACAGTACCCGGGGAGGTTCCTCGGCAGGCAATGGAACTCTCTGTTCACTGCCCCGAGAGGTACTCCGGTGGGGTCGGGAGGGTAGGAGTGATCCCAGGGAGCGGATCCCGTCCCTTCCCCGCTGCGGTATTCCTCCCTCCACAGCACACCCCCTTGAAGCAGGAGAACCCGGTGGCACACCAGGAACAGAACGGGTCGGATCGAAGCTCCGAGGCGGGCCCCGTACCGGAGGCCGAGCATCGGGCCGGTTCGGGCCGACCGGACGACGACCTCGAGGAGTTCGGCGAGGCGGCCACCGAGACCACGCCCGGTCCGGCGGCGCCCGCGCCCTCCCCCCGCGAGCAGTGGTTCGGCGGGTTCGAGGGAGCGGCTCCGCCCCCACCGCCCTATGCCCGGCTGCCCGAGGACACGCCGTCCCCCGTGCCGGGTGCCGGATACCGGGAACCGACGCCCACGGACGGCGACGCGGACGACGGGGAAGCCGGCTGGGACGGGGAACCGGGGCCGGGGACGTCCCGGCCGTCCGGGGCGCCGGGCTCCTCGGAGCCCTTGGAGTCCTCAGAACTCCCGGAGCCCTCGGTGCTGCCCGGGGCGCCTGGTCCGGCCGAGGCCTCTGAGGGACCGGAGGTGTTTGAGGCATCCGAGACGCCCAAGGCATCCGAGACGCCCGAGGCTTCTGCGACGTCCAAGACTTCTGGGGCCTCTGAGGAGTCCAATGGCTCCGACGACGCCGAGGACGAGGTGCGCGGCAGCACGGTCCGGCTGTTGCCGGGATCCTCGCGCGGGCGCCCGCAGCGCCCCGAGCGCCCGCAGCGGCAGCGGCTCCAGCGCCCCACGAGGCCGGGCGGGGAACCGGATCCCCTGGCGCCCCGCAGGACGCGCCGCGACCCCGACGTGCCCGAGCCCGAGCAGCTGCCGCCGCTGGAGACCGAACGTGAGGAGGCCCTCGACCCGGGAGAACGGAACGGCACCGGAACGGGCCCGGGCACGCGGCCGGACGGTGACCGTCCCGAACCGGAGGGCCCCTTCCGCTCTGCTCCTGCGGGCACGCCGAGGGGTCGCCCCGAGCCGCCGCCCACACTCACCGGCCCTCGTGCCGCTCTCGCACGGCCCACGGAGCCACCGGCGCCGGAGGGCACGGGCACCCGGCCGGGCACGGACTCACCGCCGGGTCCACCGGTCCGGCAGCGTGCCGAACAGAACCGGGAGACCTCCGACTCCCTCAACGCCGCCACCCTCGTGCGCAACCGGCGCCAGGGACCCAGCGGCGGGTGGCGGCGGGCCGTGCACACCGCCACCCTCGGCCTGGTCAACCCGGGGGAGTCCGCCAAGGTGCTGCGCCAGCGTGAGCTGACGGCCCGAGCCTGCACACCCGTGGCGACCGGGCACCACAGGGTGGCCGTGCTCAGCCTCAAGGGCGGTGTCGGCAAGACCACCACCACGGTCGCCCTCGGCGCCACCCTGGCCTCCCTGCGCGGCGACCGGGTACTCGCCGTGGACGCCAACCCCGACCGGGGCACGCTCTCGGACAAGGTGCGGCTGGAGACCGCGGCGACCATCCGCGACCTGCTCAACGAGCGCCACCTGGTGTCGCGCTACGCCGATATCCGCGGGTTCACCTCCCAGGCGCCCAGCCGCCTGGAGATCCTGGCCTCCGACCGCGACCCGTCGGTCTCCGAGGCGTTCAGCGACGCTGACTACCGGGAGGTCGCCCGGATCGTCGAGCACTTCTACTCCATCTGCATCACCGACTGCGGTACCGGCCTGCTGCATTCGGCGATGCGAGGGGTACTGGGGCTGGCCGACCAGGTGGTCCTGGTCAGCTCGGCTTCGGTGGACGGGGCACGCAGCGCCAGCGCCACCCTGGACTGGCTGGAGGCGCACGGCCACGGCGCCCTCGTCAGCAGCGCGGTGGTGGTGCTGTCGATGGTGCGCTCCGACAGCAAGAGCAGCGTGGACCTGAACCGGCTGGAGGAGCACTTCGCCGGGCGGTGCCGCGACGTGGTGCGGGTGCCGTGGGACGGACACCTGGAGGAGGGCGCGGAGGTGGACCTCGAACAGCTCGCGCCCGCCACGCGGGACTCCTACCTCCAACTGGCCGCGACCGTCGGGGAGGCGTTCGCCCGGCAGAGGTGACGGGGGCCTCCCGGGCCGGAGCCCGGGAGGCCCCGGGGCGGGCGCGCCGAGGCGGCGGACTCCGGGGCGAACGCGACCCCGGACGTGGAGCGGACACGGCGTGCGCGGGCCCCTTCCTGGTTTCCGGGGTCCGGTTTCGGACAGGGGAGGAACAAGGAAGGGATTGGGGATGAACTCACAGGAACGCCCGCCCGCGGTCGTGATCGGTGTGGACGGTACACCCGCCTCCCACGCCGCCCTGGTCTGGGCCACCGAGGAGGCGGCCAGACGCGGGAGCCAGCTGCGCATCGTGCACGGCCTGGGCATGCCGATGGTGATCGACTCCTCCGGTCCTCCGGGACGCTCCGCCGTCGAGGACCTGCGGCAGGCGGGGCACGACCTGCTCACCGCGGGCGCCGCGTACGCGCACCGGGCCCGGCCCGAGGTGGACGTGGAGACCGTTCTGGTGCCCGAGGCCGCACCCGCCGCCCTGCTCAACGAAGCCCGGCACGAGGACGTCGTCGTGATGGGGACGCGCGGCCTGGGCGGGATCCGGGCGGTCATGCTGGGATCGGTCAGTGTGCGCGCCTCCTCGCACGCACCCTGCCCGGTGGTGGTCGTACCCAACATGGAGAAGCCGCCGCCGAGCCGGGGCCGCGTCGCGGTGGGTGTGGACGGGTCCGAATCCTCCCGCCGCGCGTTGCGCTTCGCCCTGAACGAGGCCCTGGTGAGCGGGGCGGAGGTCATGGTGGTCAACAGCTGGCGGGTACCGCTGCCCGCGAACGCCGAGTCGTTGGTCGCCGAGGACCGGGCCCTGCACGAGGAGACGTTCGACCGCCAGTCGGAGGAAGTGGTCGCGGGGCTGCTCGCGGACGTGGTCGACGACCGGACCGAGCACCTGGAGATCAACGCGGTGCGGACACAGGCCAACCCCGTGGACGCCCTGCTGGAAGCGGCCCAGGAGTCGGACCTCCTCGTCGTGGGCTCACGCGGCCACGGGGGAGTCCGGGGCCTGGTGATGGGCTCCGTCAGCCAGGGGGTCCTGCAACACTCCCTGGTGCCCGTCGCCGTCCTGCCTCCGCAAGCCGGGGACGAGTGACCCGTGCCGTTCCCACGGCGGGGCGCCCCGCCCGGCAATGATGGACCGCAGCGCTAAGGGGGAACTATGGCAAGCAACGAGGAGCGTTCGTCCAGGGTCGTCGTGGGGATCGACGGTTCCGACCACTCCGAGGCGGCACTGGTCTGGGCGGCCGCCGAGGCCGCCCGCAGGGGTACGCCGATCCTGGCCGTCTACGCGCTGGGAATGCCGCTGATCGTGTCGTCCAGCGCCGGGTACGCCCGTTTCGATCCCACCGAGGAGATCTCGGAACAGGCCGCCGAAGTGCTGACCCGGGTGACCGAGCGCGTCCGTGAACTCCAGCCGTCGGTGACCGTGGAGACAGACACCGCCCTGGAAGAGGCACCGCTGGCACTGCTGCGGCACTGCCATCCCCACGACCTGCTCGTGGCCGGCACCCGGGGCCTGGGTGCGTTCGCGTCGGTGATCGTGGGCTCGGTCAGCATCCGGCTCGCGGCTCAGGCGCCCTGCCCCGTCGTGGTGGTGCCCTCGAAGGAGGGCAGGCCCGAGAGGACCTCCCTGAAGCGGATCGTGGTCGGCGTGGACGGTTCCACGAACGCGTACCGGGCGCTGCGCACGGCCGTGGACCTGGCGCGCGAGAGCGAGGGCGAGGTCGTCGTGGTCAACAGCTGGGAGGTGCCCTACCCCTATGATCCGGTCGCGATGACCGCCATGGGCTACGAGCCCCAGGAGAAGCTGTTCGACCGCAAATCCGAGGAGCTCGTGGCCGAGATGCTGGCCGACGTCACCGACGAGCACCGCGACGGCCTCGACGTGGAGGTCAGCGTGGTGCGTACCCAGGACAACCCGGTCAACGCGCTGCTCCGGGCCGCGGAGGGGGCCGACGCCATCGTCGTGGGCTCCCGTGGGAGGGGAACGGTGCGCGGCCTGCTCCTGGGCTCGGTCGGCCAGGGCGTGCTGCACCGCTCCGAGATCCCCGTGGTGGTTCTTCCCCACAGCGCCGACGAGGAGTAGCCGGGCGGCTCAGGCCCCCTTCGCCGGGTGCTCCAGGCAGAACGGGTGCCCCGCGGGATCGGCGTAGACGCGGAACAGGTCGTCGGGGTCGTCCTCGACGACCGCTAGCCGACGGGCACCGAGCCCCAGCACCCGCGCCTCGGCCGCCCCGATGTCCTCCACCCAGATGTCGAGGTGCACCTGCTGCGGCCGATCGGGGTCCGGCCACGCGGGCGGCTGGTGGTCCGGCGCGTACTGGAACGCCAGCCGCGGCGGCTTCTCTCCGACCACCGGCCACTGCCCCTCCTCGCGGGTCACGGGCAGCCCGAGCAGCTCGGCGTAGAAGTCGGCGAGCGCGTCGGGGTCGGGGCAGTCGATGGCCACGGTGTGCAGTCGTCCGATCATGTCACGCAGCATTCCCCGATACGCCGCGACGATGCGCCGGATCCCTCATCCGGCAGCCGGAGGCGGCACGCGGTCGGCCTCCCCGGCCTTCCCAGTGGGACGCCCCGGCCTGGGCACCCGGCACAAGCCCGGATCACGGGGCGGCCGAAACGGGACACCCGGGTGGTTCGCGAAGCTACTTCCGGAACGTGCCGCGCTGGGGCACCGTGAACACCAGCTCTTCCTCCACGAGCACTGCGATGGCACGTCGCACCGTGGAGCGGGCAAGGCCGTACTGCTGGGTCAGGTCCGTCTCACTGGCGATGCGCCGACCGGCTTCCCAGTCTCCTCGCGCTATTCGCGCACGAAGGATGCCCGCGAGCTGCTTGTACTCCGTGAGGGGCGCTCCCGGATCGATCTCGGCGTCAGGGTCGAACTCCATAGACACGAAGTTATCCGTGTCGAGTCAAAGGGACTTCAAGAGATACGTCTGTCGACGTATAGATACAAGAAGATACAAGGAGGTACTATGGAACCCCCGCGCACAGCGGGACCCCGCGACGCGCGTCAACGCGTCCGGGGCCGTGGTCAACGCTTTCGGGAGCGCTGACATGCACCACCTTATGGCTCTGTTGTCCCTATTCCTGCGGGTGATCCGCCCAGTACGTGGCCTCCACGCCGCACCGCTCGTCCTCAACCGTGAACTGCGCGCCGAGGCACGCAGGCGCCGTGCCTCCCGGGTGCGTCGCTACGCGGCCACCCCCGGAACCGTCGCGAGCACGCCGGTTCCCCCGATCCCCGCTCCGCGCCCGTCTCCCGAGGACACCTCGCGGGAGTCCATGCTCGTGGTCGAACCCTCCGGAGGCCTTCGTGCGCGGGTACTACCTGGCCCACGAGGCGCGTCAGCGCCGAACCCTCGCTCACCAGCCGGCGGGGGACCTCCTGGCTGGGCTGGGGGCGGCCTCATGAGCGCGCTGACCCCGTGGAACACCCTCGAACCGGACGCCCCTACGGGGCTGTACGACTCCCTGTCCGAGGCGCTCCGGTGCCGCCCCCGCCACATCGGTGAGGCCTACACGGCACTGCGCGAGGCCGACCGGCTGCTGTCACTGCTGGACGCCCGCCTGCGCACGGGAGGACCGCTGCCCGAGCCGTGGCGGTCCATCAGCTCCGGCCGCGACAGGTAGGAGCCCAACACGGGGAAGGGCCGCCCGATCCGGGCCACCGCGGCCCGGACCTGGGTCACAGGGCGGGTGAATGGTGTGCAACCATATTCGCCGGGTCGTGCCCGGCGCCGTCCTCGGCGGACGAGGCGTCCTGTTCATGACGCCTACCGGCGGCCCTCCCAAGACCCCCGTGTGCCCTGACGTCTCTTCGAGACCACGGCGGCCAGGGCACGCGGGCCTTCTCCCACACGTCTGCGCGCGTGCCCGCGAGGAAGCCACGGCCCCTGGTTCGCCTGTGGGACTCGAACCCACGAAACCCAGTCGTGCCGAGGGCCTTAACCATCTGTCGACAAAGCGACTGATCGCCTTGTGTCCTGCGGTTGTCTGATTCGGGGCAGCTCCTCCCGTCCCGCTGCTGACCGCCGCTCTCCAGCCCGCGTGGCAGACGCGTGGCACGGCTTGCGAGAGACTGAGCGTATGGCAGAGCGTTCTTCGGCCTTCTCTCGCCCGGTGGCGAGAGCCGAGGCGACAGCAATCTTCTTGACTGGTCTGTGCGGCCTGATGTTCATGTTCCACATCTTCGTTCCGGCGCACTGGACCGGGCTGGCCGTGCTGGTCCTGGCAGTGTGCGCGGTGGGCGTCCGTATCGAGGCGGCGGTCCTGAGCCTGCGGAGGGACTGAGCGCCGCTCGGCGGCTCTACGGCCGCAGCGCGCCTCCGTGGGCTCGCGGCGTGCTCCTCGGCCCCGGGGAGAGCCGGACGCGCCAAGGGCCGGCGTCCCGGCCCGTGGGCACTCCAGGTGTCTCGGACCGGGCCCACCGGCCCCGGTTTCTGCGGAGGGTGTGGGATTTGAACCCACGAAGCCCCGTCAAGGACTTGGTGCTTTTCAAGAGCACTGCACTCGGCCGCTATGCGAACCCTCCAGGTGGAGAGGAACTCTCCGCCAGTCATGGTAGCCCACAGTCCCATGTGTGCGATGCCCGCCCGGCGAGCCGTTTCCGAAGGCCTCTCCGAGTGGCGCCGATAGGTTACTCGGGAGTAACATAAGGGGCATGGCAAACATGAACGCTGAGACGGCGGAGCAGGTCAAATCCGGCTTCCTGGCCGCGGTGCCCTTCGTCCGAACCCTCGGGCTCACCTTCACCGAGCTGGACCACGGGCGCGCCGTCATGCGCCTGCCCGACAACGCCGACCACCACAACCACATCGGCGGTCCCCACGCGGGTGCCATGTTCACCGTGGCGGAGTCCGCCTCCGGCGCGGTCGTCATCGCCACCTTCGGCGACCAGCTGGACCGGTCCGTCCCCCTCCCCACCACGTCCGAGATCCACTTCCTCAAACCTGCGATAGGCGACCTGACCGCCGAGGCCACGCTGGGCCGCCCGCGCGAGGAGGTCATCGCCGAGTTGGACGAGGGCAAGCGTCCCGAGTTCCCGGTCGAGATCGAGATGCGCACCGACGACGGCACCGTCACCGGTCGCATGAGCATCGTCTGGACACTGCGCCCCAACCGCAAGTAGGGCCTCACGGGTCCCACGGCCCCATCGCCCCTGGCCGGTCCACGTTCCAGCCGGTCCGGTCGCGGGCGATTGTCGTCGCACCTGGGTACGTTGTCGGAAACGACGGCTACGAGGAGGCCCCACCGTGAAACTTCGAGTGGACCGCGACGCGTTCGCCGGGGCGGTCGCCTGGACGGCGCGGGCCCTGCCCACCCGTCCCGCTGTCCCGGTGCTCGCGGGGATCCGCATGGAACTCTCCGCCGACGGCTCCTCCCTGCACCTGTCCGGGTTCGACTACGAGATCTCCACCCGCGCCTCGGTGGAGGTCCTCTCCGAAGAGCCCGGATCCGCCCTCGTACCCGGTCGGCTCCTGGCCGAGATCGTGCGCAACCTGCCACCCGGATCTGTGCACATCGACACCGACGGCTCCAGGCTGCGGATCTCCGGCGGCGCGGCGCGCTTCACCCTCATCACCATGCCGCTGGAGGACTACCCCACCCTGCCCGGCATGCCCGGACGCATCGGCTCGGTCTCCACCGACGCCTTCGCCGCCGCCGTGCGCCAGGTGGCCCCGGCGGCCAGCCGCGACGACACCCTGCCCATGCTCACCGGCGCCTACCTCGACTTCACCGGCGACACCCTGAAGGTCGTCGCCACCGACCGCTACCGCATCGCCGTTCGCGAACTGTGGTGGAGCCCCGCCGACCAGAACCTGGACGTGGCCGCCCTGGTGCCCGCGCGCACGCTCAGCGACACCGCGCGCGGCCTGCTCACCCAGACCAACGTGGACATCGCCCTGTCCACGAGCAGCGTGGGCGAGGGCGTCAGCCTTTCCCCGGGCGAGGGCATGATCGGCTTCGAGAACGGCGAGCGCCGCACCACCACCCGGCTGATCGACAGCGAGTTCGTCAAGTACGCCGCATGGTTCCCCAAGGAGTTCTCCGCGCGCGCCGAGGTGGCCGTGGCGCCGCTGGTGGAGGCGGTCAAGCGCGTGGCGCTGGTCGCCGACCGCCACACCCCGCTGCGGCTGGCCTTCTCCGGCGGCGAGGTCGTACTGGAGGCGGGCTCAGGCGAGGACGCCCAGGCGATGGAGGCGATCGGGGTCGGCTACGAGGGTGACCCGATACGGCTGGCCTTTCGCTCCGACTACCTCATGGACGGGCTGTCCGGCATAGCGAGCGACACCGCCTACCTCAACTTCACCGAACCGACCAAACCCGCGGTGTTCACCGACGTGCCGACCGAGGAGGGCGAGAATCCGTCCTTCCGCTATCTGGTTCAGCCTTTGCGGGTGTCCTGAACTGGGGATCGGGTCCCTTTCCTGGCCGGGGCGCCACGTTATCCACAGAGTTATCCACAGGAAGGCGAAATCCCTGTGGATAACCCCAGGTAGCCACCCCCGCAGAACAGTAGAATCGCCCCCGCTGAAGTTTCACGTTCTGGCTCTGACATGCGGAAACATCAGTGGGGGCGGTTCTGTGCACAGCCTGTGGACAACTTTCCCGTGGAACGCGGAAAGGGCCTACTCGTTATCGGCCAGCGCGGACGAACCACCGCTGCCCACAGGGGTCTCCAGGCCCAGTTCGGCCTGGCGCCCCCGGCGGTAGCCCGCCCGGTACCCCGCCGCGCTGTGTGTGCGCTCGGGGCGGTGCTTGCGCAGCTGCGGAAACTGTTTCTGGAACTCCTCGTTCACCCGGTGCACGTCGTCCTGCAACACCAGGTCCGCGCCGCGCGCGGAATCCGCGTCCTCCGCCGAGTCCCCGGATCCCTCGGGTGAGGCCATCTCCTGCAACCGCGCCCGGAAATCGCGGATGCGCTCGGCCACCGCACGTCCGTAGGCACGCACGAACGACCGGTAGTAGCGCTTGCGCTCGGTCTCCAGTTCCGAACGCGTGTAGTTGCGCAGCTCCCGGATATCGGACACGTGCGACGAGCTCATGAACTTCGCCGACGCCTCCATCTGCATGGCGATCGACGGCAGCAGTATCCGCAGCGCCTCCAGCGCGTTCACCGTTCCCACCAGGATGATGACGCGCTCGGTGTTCTCCGAGGTGTTGCCCCGTACCGCGGACTGGCAGCCGTAGGCGGCGGCGATGTCGGCCAGGGCCCGCACCCGGGCCTTGCCGTGTCCACCCAGTCCCGGCACGGTGTAGTCCATACGGCTGATCGCATCCGGCTCCTCGCCCCTCTCGGCGCGGGCCTCGGCCTCCGCGATCGCGTGGCGGGTCATCAGCTCGGCGGCCTTGGCGGTGAACGCCTGGCTCTCGGCATCAGTAACCGCGGGGTCCTCCGCCATGCGGAGGAGCCCGCGGACCCGCTCGACCATCTTCTGACGAGCAGATTCAGTCATCGGCGCCCGGTTGTCTCCCGTAGGTGAGTGTCTGGCTCCCGCCTCATGCGGAAAACACCGAGCCTAGGCGTTCTTGTCCCCGACTACCATCGCGATGAGCCCCACGGTGATCCAGATCGCCGCCGCGACGAACAGTCCACCGAAGATGCCACCGATGATCGAGCCCGTGAAGATGCTGACGAGTGCGTAGCCCGCACCGCCGATTCCTGCGGGTACGGCCGCGTAGCGGAACGGATAGGCGGCCGCGTAGCGCCTGCCCCGGCGGTCGGATTTCTTGCCCATCACGCCGCCCACGCCACCGACCAGGGAGAAGAAGATCACCGCGGCGGTCAGTCCGGAGACGATGGCACCGAGGCCGGAGCCAAGGTTGAGGAGGAAGAAGAGGGCCCCGCCTGCCGCACCGCCCAGCACCGAGGTGGCCCAGGGCCAGATCATCGTCGCCGAGGCGACGGGAGTGAATGCGTTACCGCGCTCCAGCGTCATGTCCACTGCTCCAGTCGAATAGCGTGACGACCGCTCTTCGCCGGGCCGTCTTCTCAAGCATGCAAGGCCGGGGCTCCGAGTACATCAGGGCCCACCCCTGACATTCCCCCTATTTGCGCTCAGTACCCGGGTAACGTTCGGGAGGGGCCACCGGGTTCCCCTCCGGGGACCCGGTTCGGGCATTCGCGCCGCACACGCGCCCGCAGCCCCCTCGCGGGGGCTTGCCCGAAGGTGCCCCGCCGGTGCCGCCCGCCGGTCGCGTGGGGCGTTCGGGAAGGCCCCCGCGTTCAACCGGAGGCGCCCGTACCGCCCGTCCTCTCCGCGGTGGCGGCGGCCAGGTCCGCGCACAGGTGCGGCCAGGCCCTACGGAACGCGGGCAGCAGCGGAAGCGACTCGGCCGAGTCCACCGGAACCCAGCGCACCTCCCGGCTCTCGGAGTTGCCCGGCCGGAACGGCGCCAGCTCCGGCAGCCGCGCGAGGAACGTGTCGTAGCGCCACACGGTCAGGTCCTGCTCGTGTACGCCCAGCAGCGTGTACTCGGCCAGGTCCCCCGAGACCTCCTCCCGGAACTCGCGCACCGCGGCCTCCAGGGGTGTCTCGTCCCGGTTCCGGGCACCACCGGGGATGCCCCAGGTACCGCCCATGTGGGTCCACCCGGCCCGGTGCTGGAGCAGCACGTGTCCGGTGCCGGTCATGTCGGTGGCGTACAGCAGCAGACCGGCCGCGCCGTAGAGCCCCCACCTGCGGGACCCGTCCGGCAGGCTCACCCAGCCGTTTCCGTCGCCGTCCAGCATCACGTCCTCCAACTCCGCGCCCTCCGAGACCGCCGGCGTCGTCCGCCCGGCTACTCCCTAGAACCTACGGCCCGCCCGCGCACTTCCGCAGCCCTCCTTCCGGTGTACGTGCTCGTCCTCGCACGGCGCCACCGGCCCTCGCCGTGCGGCCGCACCGGCGGCACGACGCCGCCCGCCTTCTCCAAGGCGCGGGTCGGCGCCCCCACCGTGATCGCGTCGCCCCGGACCTCGGCGATCTGACCACTGTGCAGTCTGTGCGCGCACTTCCCTGGCGTCCTGTTCGGAAATGCTTCCCGAAAGAGTCGGGAATGCCACCTGTGGACCGCGGTTCCCAAAAGTGCGCCGCGGGCATACAGGCGAATGGACACGGTGCGCGCAGCCCATTTCACGGAAGTGAGGAGAAACGTGCACGTTTTGGCCGTAACCGGGATGTCCCTCCTCGTCGGGGCCTTCGCGGATAAGCGTCCCCGCCACCTGCTCGGGTGGTGTCACGGCGGGTGCGGAATGCCTCTCACTGTCCGCAACCGGCCAATCACTGGCCATCGCTTTCCTGGAGGGGCAATGATGGCACGACTCCCGGAACCACTGCCGCTACGCCGGTTTCAGCGCTGAAAGAAGACTGAAAGCGGAGTGGAAGAGGATCTCTCTAGTGTGGAACACGTTCGACGCGACCAGTGCCGCGAGAGGACGGCTCGCGGCGCCGACCAGTGCGACGTTCGTTGGACACACGCCACCCGTGGTGTGCTTTGAGGCGGAACCCGCCACGGGTGGCCAGTCCGCCGGAGGGCGGGTTCCGTTGATGCTTCGTAGACGACGTAGGGCGACGTTGCGGCTCTACGCGAGTGCTGTGAGACGAGGAGTTCGAGTGCCGAAGATGCTGACCGTGGACGAGGAGTTCGAGGCGATCGTCGCGGACGTGGCCCCCGAGGCGAAGATCAGTCCCTTCCAAGAGCCCGACCCGAGCAAGAGCGCTCCCGCCGAGGAGAAGCCCGAGGAGGGCGCTCCCGCCGAGGAGAAGCCCGCCCAGGAGGAGTAATTCCTTTTTGGGGTAGTCCAACGGTCACTCCGAGTGCCTGAGTGGAGGAGGGTACTCGGAGTCGTTGGCATGTTCGTATTCCCTTTTCATGCCAATGACCCTTGCTAGGGTTGCTGTTTGTGGAATTCGGCGTGCTTGGCCCCATCACCGTCTGGTCCGACGGTCGACCCGTCCCGGTCGGCGGTCCGCGCCAGTGCTGCGTGCTGGGAGCGCTGCTGGTGCACCTGGGCCGCGAAGTCACCATCGACCAGATCATCGGCTATCTGTGGAACGACGACCCGCCACGCACCGCGCGGTCCGTCATCCAGGTCCAGATCTCCCACCTGCGCCGCACCCTCCCCGACACGATCACCACGACCTCCGGTGGCTACACCCTCGACGTCGATCCCGGCTCCGTCGACCTGCACCGCTTCCGGAAGCTCAGGGACAGAGCCGCCTCAGCCGAGCCCGAAGCGTCGGTCGATCTGCTGGACAGAGCACTGGAGTGCTGGCGCGGTGTCCCCTTCTCCGGTGTCGGTTCGGAGTACCTGGACCACTCCGTGGTCGTCCCCCTGAAGGAGGAGTACTGGTCCTCGGTCATCGCCTGGGCCACCTGCGCCCTGGAGCTGGGGAGGTACTCCGCCGTCGTCTCCCGGCTGACCCCCATGGTCAGCGAGGAGCTGTTCCGGGAACGCCTGCACCATCTGCTCATCACGGCCCTGTGGCGCGACAACGAGCGCGCCAGGGCCCTCTCCGTCTACGAGGAACTGCGGACCAGGCTCGCGGACGAGTTGGGCGTCGATCCAGGACCGGAACTGGTCGCCCTGCACACCCGTATCCTCCAGGAGGATCCTTCCGAGGAGGTGGCGGAGGACCCGCCCGAAGGAGAGCCGGGCACGCGTTTCGTGGTGCGCAACGACCTGCCCAGGGACCTTCCCGACTTCACCGGCCGAGAGGAGTCCCTGCGGCAGTTGGACGAGGTGGCCCGCTCCGGCGAGGAGCGCGCCCAGGTCTGCGTCATCACGGGTAGTGGTGGTGAGGGCAAGACGACCACCGCGGTCCGTTTCGGCTACGAGTCGGCCAAGTGCTACCCCGACGGCCAGCTGTTCATCGACCTGTACGGCTACACCACGGACAGGGAACCGCTCGACGCCGCGTCGGCGCTCGGCGCCCTGCTGCGCGCGGTCGGGATCGAGCCCGAGGCCGTGCCTGAGTCGTTGGACGAGCGGTCGGCGCTGTGGCGCGCCACCCTCATGGGACGCAGGGCACTGCTCGTCCTCGACAACGCGGCCAGCTACGCCCAGGTCAGCCCGCTCCTGCTGTCCTCCCCGGGGTCGATGACCCTGATCACCACGCGCAACGAGCTCTCCGGACTCAGCGGTGCCCGCTTCCTCTCCCTCGGGGTCTTCGACGAGCGGTCCTCCCTGGAACTCCTCAGCCGGGTCCTGGGTGAGGAGCGCGTACGACGCGAACCCGACCAGGCGCGGGAGATCGTCCGGATCTGTGGTGGCCTCCCCTTGGCGCTACGTGTGGTCGCGGGGCGCATGCTCAGCCGCCCCAAGTGGTCATTCGTGCACGTAGCCCGGCGGCTCGGCGAGCAGAACCGCAAGTTCCGCGAACTCCAGGTCGAGGGGCAGAGCGTCGAGTCCGCCATCGACCTGTCCTTTCAGAGCCTCAAGCGGGACCAGCGCCGAGCCTTCCTCCTTCTGGGCCTGATGATCGGCAGCACCATCGACCTCGGTGGAGCGGCCGCCCTCCTGGACATGACGGTGGAGGACGCCGATGACCTCCTCCAGGAGTTGGTCGGGGTCTGCCTGCTGGAGGAGCCCCAGGGCGACGTGTACCGCCTGCACGACCTGATCGGCGCCTTCTCCCGGGACCGCGCGGCCATGGTCCTGTCCGCGGAGGAGGCGGATGCGGCCAGGCTTCGCCTGGCTGAGCAGTACATGGCGACAGCCCAGCACGCCGCCGATCTCCTGGGGCCACGAGGACACGAGGACGTCGAGGTGCGTCCTGGTTACCGTACGGAGTTGTCCAGCCGGGAGGACGCGGAGAACTGGTTCGGCCTGCACCAGGAGAACCTTGCGGAGACGATCGAGTACTTCGCCTCGCATGACAACGGCGAGTACGCCTGGCGCATGGCCGACGCGGTGTGGCGCTTCTACGCCCTCCACGGACAGATGGGCCTGCTGATCAGCTCCCATCAGCGTGCGCTGCAGATCAGTGACAAGCAGGGGAACCGGCGCGGACGCGCGGTGACCCTCATCGGCCTGGGTATCGCCCACTGCCTTTCGGGACGGTTCGACGAGTCGCTGGACCTGCTCCTTGAGGCGCGTGACCTGCTGGACTCGATCGGTGACAGTAGGGGATTGGTGCGGGTGCTGGCGAATCTGGGCATGGTCTACGAACGCGTCGGACGCCTCGTGGACGCGGCGGAGGCCATTCAGGGCGTGCTCGACTACGCGGTCCAACTGGGGGATATCCGTCTGGAGGCGCTGCAGTGGGGCGGCCTCGCCGTGGTGAAACAGGCGCTCGGGGAGAACACCGAGGCGTTGCACTGCGCCGAACAGGCCGTGGCGAAGGCCACGGAGGAGGACCAGGACGAGGCGAGGGCCCAGGCCAAACGCGTTATGGGCGAGGCCCGTGCAGGGCTGGGCGAACTGGAGCTCGCCTTCCGGGACCTGAACGAGGCGTTGGAACTGTCCCTTCGCCTCCGCCTGGTGGGCAACCAGGTCTACGTGCACAACACCCTGGGCATCGCCTATCGGGCCGCAGGATGCTGGGAAGAGGCGGTCGAGTCCCACACCAAGGCCCTGGCACTGGCGGAGAGGTCGGGACAACGCAGCGGCGACGCCGAGATCCGCACCGACCTGGGGATCACCCACGCCGCCGCGGGCCACTACGAGGATGCCGCGGCCGAGCTGGCGAGGGCCCACGCCATCGCGTCCGAGCGCAGCGAGCGCTACATGCTCGCCCGCGCCGCGCTCGCCCTCGGCCGGCTTCCCGCTCCGACCATGACGGCGGACCGGTCCCGGGAACTCCTGCGGGAGGCGGAGGAGGTCTTCACCGATCTGGGGCTGGCCGAGGCGGAACGGGCCAGGAAGGCCCTACAGGACATGCCCGCGTCAACGGGCCTCAGCTGACGGATCTCCCCGGACCGCGCGACCTCGACCGGGGCGGCCCCAGCCAGCGCGGTCCCAGCCGTCCGCGCCGCATGGACCACAGGCACAGGGTGGCGGGAAGCACGCGAACGGGCCGGGGGAGGTGCGGGTACACCGCCCGGGCCACCCGCACGATCCGGTCGAACCTGCGCTGTCGGGCGTCGGACC
Source organism: Nocardiopsis sp. TRM 82005 (assembly GCF_056312425.1). Taxonomy (NCBI): domain Bacteria; kingdom Bacillati; phylum Actinomycetota; class Actinomycetes; order Streptosporangiales; family Nocardiopsidaceae; genus Nocardiopsis; species Nocardiopsis sp. TRM 82005. Next base: position 59,634 of record NZ_JBWDTQ010000027.1, on the reverse strand, counting down.
AGGGGATGCCGAACCGCTCGCGCAGGTCCGGCGGGAGGAGGCCGCCGGTGAGGACCAGCTGCACCTTCATCAGCGGCCGCAGGGGCGGGGACTTCGGGTGGAACAGCTGCTCGGTGATACCGCGCGCCTCCTCGTTCACGCGCAGGCCGCCCACGGCCGTGTCCCAGTAGGCGTCGAACTCCGCCGGGGTCGCGGGCCACTCCTCCTCGGGCAGGCCCAGGGCGGTGGCGAACGCCGAGGCCTCACGCAGGTACCGGGCGCGCTCCTCCTCGCCGAGTTCGCCGAACACCATCGTGTACAGGCGCGAGCTGGTCTCGTACAGGGTGGCGGCCACCCACAGCAGCAGGTCGTGGTCGAGCGCGCGGTACCCCGGGCCGGTCACCTTGCGGTGTATCGCGCGCATGACGGCGTGCAGGCGCTCCCGCTCCTCCTCGGTGCCGTAAACCGTTCCGTACACGAAGTAGAGCGTGCCGAGCAGGCGGTTGAACGGCCGGGCGGAGAAGTCACTGTGGTCGTGCACCCCCCGAGCGACGCTGGGGTGGGCGATCTGGAGCAGGACGGCGTATCCGGCACCGCCGAGGACGCAGGACTCCGCGTTGATCCGCCGCAGCGGTGAGTCGTCGGACGATCGGTCCATGCCTGGGATCGTACGGCACCCGCTCAGCCCGCGTCCGGGGGCACGCTCGTTCGAGGGGCCGGCGCCGGGGGCACCGGGGAGCGCCTCGGGAACCTCCGCCCCGGGCCGGCGGTCCGCCGCGTGCTCCGCGTGCGTGGTTCACGGGCCCAGGGAACGGAACACCTCTGGCCGGGTCAGGGCGTCGGTGTTGTCGACGAACTGGTCGACCGCGCCCACCGGGGGCCGTCCCGCCAACTCGGGGTCCCCGATCCGGTTCAGCAGGGCGCGGGTGAACCTGGCCGCGTCCAGCACCGGCCAGGGGCGGTCGTGGAACGGACGGAGACCGGTGTCCAGGGGAGCGGCGAGGCCGGTCCGGTTCTGCCACGCGGCGAGCAGGGAACACGCCTCGGCGAGGGCCCCGGCGTCCGCCTCCAGTCCGCGGGACAGCGGCGGGGTGAGTGCCGCCGCCTCGGGAAGGCGGGAGAACGCGCTGCCCAGCCACTTGGAGTAGGGCGGATAGCGGCGGGCCAGCAGCAGGGCCAGGCGCATGAGGTCGCGCACCAGCCGGGCGGCGACCACCCGGGCGCCCAGGAGGTCGCCGACCTCCGCGCAGCGTCCAGGGAAGGGCTCCTCCTGGGACACGCGCTGCCACTGGCAGGCCAGCACGTACCGCCACACGTCGTCCGGGTACCAGGCCAGGCGTTCCCGGACCCGGGTGAGTTCGCCGTCTCCGTCGTGGAAGACGTCGCCGCCGACCACCTCGGCGATCCGCTGGGCGGGGGTGGCGAGCCAGTCGGCGGTGGCCACACCGGCGCGCGGATCGAAGCCAAGCTGACCCCGGAACCAGTCGCCGGGGTCGAGGACCTCCACCCGGTGGCGGCCGTCGGGCGCCTCGGCGTCGGGCAGCCACGTCCCGGGAGGCCCGTCTCCGGGCGCGAACCGGGTCGGCCATCCGAGTACCTGGTCGGGCAGCCCGTCGGCGAGTACGTCCAGTACCCGCTCACGCCTGCCGGGGTCGGCCACGAAGAGTTGCAGGCGGGGTCCCCACCCGTGGTCGGTGGAGCGCTCGGTGTCGAAGCCGAGTACCTCGGAGCCCGGGCCGAGCAGCGCGGCCGTGTGCGGAACCGGTCGGGGACCCGAGGCGAGCAGCGGTGCGACCGCGTCCGTGTACAGGGTCCGGGACAGCTCCAGTCCGGGGAGGAAGGCAGGGGACATGCCCGCGAGCCTAGTACCGCGGCCACGGTTCCTCCGGTGCGGAGCCCTCCGGAGCGTCGGGGAAGAAAAATATATCTCCGGGGCAGGTACGGTCCGTTCGCCTTCGGTCGGCGGAATTGGTCTACAAGGTTTTACGGATAGACCGCGACCTCTTCTGTAAGGTATCTTTCCAGTTCGCGGCCCAAAGGGCGCCGGAGTGGCGGCAGTACCAGTTTCCAGAGGCGGGTGACTGGGCGCTCCACCTGGTATGGGTGGCACCCGGTCCCCCTGCGTAACAGGAGTCTTGACGTGTAGTGATGGTGTCCTTACCGTCTTCGGCAACAGGTGGAAGGAAAATCCGGGGACGCCCGGAGTTTCCGGACAATGCCGTCCGACGTCCGCAGGAGGAATATCCGAACCCTGGTGGACGGCCTCCGCCCGCCTGGACCGGAAACGGTCCGGGTCACCCCGCTACGACCCCCATCCGGGATCGTGACCCGAAAGAAGGGCTTCCCCCATGAAGATCCGCAGCAGAATCCGCTCCCTCGCGGCCGTCGCCGCCGCCACCGCGCTGACGTTCACCCTGATGCCCGCGGGCGTCGCCAGTGCCCACGGCTACGTCTCCGCGCCCATGAGCCGCCAGGCGCAGTGCGCCGCGGTCATGGTCCAGTGCGGCGGCATTCAGTGGGAGCCGCAGAGCGTCGAGGGCCCCAAGGGCCTGATGAGCTGCTCCGGCGGCAACTCCCGCTTCTCCGAGCTCGACGATGACGACCACGGCTGGCACGTCACCCAGGTCGGTACCTCCCTGACCTTCACCTGGACTCTCACCGCCATGCACTCCACCGCCAACTGGGAGTACTTCATCGGCGGTCAGCGCGTCGCCAACTTCAACGACAACGGCGCCCGCCCGCCGTCGACCGTGCAGCACACGGTGGACCTGTCCGGCTACAACGGTAGGCACACGATCCTGGCCAGGTGGAACGTCGCCGACACCAGCAACGCCTTCTACTCCTGCGTGGACGTCAACATCCGCTAGGAACGTCCCGGTCCCGGCCCCGGCCCCGGCCCCCGCACCCGGGCTGGGAGGGGCCCTGGGCCCCGGGTGCGCCAACAGGACGATCGCGGCGTTTCCCACGGCGTGCGAACAGGATTCACGGCGTTGGGCGTAACGCACCGCGTACGTGCCGTCGAGGCCGATGCCTCGGCGGCACGTCGCCGTCCTGGCCGGGGTGGCTCCCGCGGGACGCGGGCGCGGACGCTTCGACCCGCCCTCCTGCTCCCTCGGACAACCCGCTGCCGACGCTGCCGGTGTACACGATCGCCGGGGGCAGAGGTTCGGGGAGGCGGCGCGGCGCTCGGCCCCGAGGGACACGAACATCGCCACCCTGGCCTCACGGGGCCGCTCGGTCGGCTTCGCTGTGCTGGCCGCGTCGCAGGACCCGCGCAAGGAGGACGTGAACCTGCCCAACCTCTTCCCGGACAAGGTCGCGCTTCGGCTGGACGAGGCGTCCCAGGTCGACATGATCCTCGGGGAAGGCGCCCGGGACCGGGGCGCGAACGCCCACCTGATCGACCCGGCCTTGCCCGGCGTGGGCTACGTCCGTGTGGAGGGCTCACCGGCCCCGGACCGGGTCCGGGCCGCCTACGTCTCCAACGACGACATCACGGCTATGACCGACGCCTACGGGGCGGGCTTGTCGTGCGGCGGTGAGGTGGCCTGACGTTCCAGGTACTCACACATCGAGCGCCGGTACTTATGGGTGTCACGAAGCAGGAACCACAGGAACAGCAGCCAGCAGAAGGGGAGAACCTTCCAGCGGCCGTCCTCGAAGGCCCACATCCACCAGCCCAGGAAGGGGATGAAGACGAGGCACCCAACCCAGTGGAAGATCATGCCCGTCTTCGGCCGCTTGGGATTCACGCGGTGCGGTCCTTCCGTCCTCTACTGGTGGGGGTGGGCTGTTGCCGACGCCTACCGGTAAGACAACCCGTGCCGAACGGCTCGCGCAACCGCTGGCGCGTGAGGCGGCCGAACAGGTCGCGGCCGACCACGGCGTGTGTATCCGCCCCGTGGCCCTTCGACGCACCGACATCGCGACCGGTGCCCCCGAGGTCATCGACATCCCCTGCGGGTCCACGCTGGAATCCCGGTGCCCGGTCTGCGCTGAGGTGGAGGGCAAGCTCGTGGAGCAGTCTCCGAGGACGGGCAAGAGCCGGGCCGTCCCCATCCCCGCGTCCCTCGTCGCCGAACTGCTTCCGCTCGTGCGGGGCCGCGCGGAATCGGATCCGGTGTTCACCACCAAGCGGGGGAGTGAGGTGCGTCTCCGCAACTGGCGCAACCGTGAGTTCGGCAAGGCGGTGAAGGCGGCGGGCCTGGACGGGCTCGGGCTGATTCCGCACAAGCTCCGCCACGCCGCGGCGTTCACCTCGGCCGCCGTGGACTGTGGCGGTGACCACCGCTCAGCCACGGGAGCACCATGCCCCGGATCGATCGCGGGTGCCTGACGCACGCGCACGAGAAAGGCCCGCCTTCGGTGGTTCGGAAACCACTGAAAGCGGGCCTTTGACCAGGGATAACAGCCCCTAGTCGCTCTGTCGGGGTGGCGGGATTTGAACCCACGACCTCTTCCCGTACCGGGGCCCTACGGTGGCCTGTGGATCGACCTCGGAAACTGGCCCTGACCTCGCCGTTCGCCCCGGTCGCTTCTCGTCGTTCCCGGGGCTCTTCCGAAGCCATGTGCACTGAATGTGCACTGCGTTGGGGCGTCCGCGGTGCATTCACACCTGGAACTGGCGCTGCTCCTCGATGAGGGTACGGAGCTGTTCGACGGTCAGCCAGGGCTTGGACACGTGGATCATGCGGTGGCAGTTGGCACACATCAGCGCGAGGTCCTGGAGACGTGTCCGACTCTCCCCGATGTGGTGCAGCGGAACGATGTGGTGGACCTCGATGTAGCTGCTGCCGCGGGCACCGTAGGTCCTTCCGAAGTCGAAACCGCACGCCTCACAGGCGATGGGCAGGCCTCGGGCTCGGGTCTGGTCAATCTTTTGCGTGCGGAGCTTGCGGTTGCGTTCACGGGCGTAGTGCTTGCGGATGAGCAGACGGCCCTCTGGCGCGCTGATCTCCTCGTCCGGTTCCTCCTCCTCGAAGGCGGGCAGCTCGGCCAGCTCGCCGGAGAGGACGCCTTCACGGATGCCCTTGGCCGCGGCGTGCATGCGCTCGGGATCTTCGAGGAACGCTTGAAGCACCTCCCGGTCGAGCTGGCCGCCGTTGGTCCGCGCTCCGGTGTGGTCTGGGTGAGCGGTAGCGATGTCGTGGGTTTTGCGTCCGACCCCGTTTGGGTTGCGGAAGGTGGGTGCTCGTTCGCTTTCAGGGTGGAGTGGGAGACGCTGTAGAAGCTCGGAAAGATTGATGACTTCCGGCTTACTTGCGTCCATCCCCTTCCAACCGTTCCGGGCTACCAGGTCGCAAGCCAGCACGAGTTCGTCCCAAGCCCAGTTCGGATTTCGAGTGGATTTGACCTCGAAGCCGAGCTTCTGGAGCTTCTTTGCGACGGTTGCTGCTCCGCCTGAGAACTTCGAAGCAGGGAGTAGGTCACCATGGGCGTACTTGTGCGCTACTCCGCAGATGGCTTTCGAGTCGTACTCCTTGCCTTCGTGGAGCAGCTTGTACGAATGCGAGGGCTCGAACCCGTAGGTGTTTAAGAAGACGTCCTGTCCGAGCTCGTCGTACTCGGCCATCGCCTTGAGAACCGCGTCCTGTGTGATGTCCGCCAGACTCATGACGTCAGCTTAGAGGCGGATGATGACACGTATGGGTGAGATGCGGCGGTTGGAGGGTTCCTGAGGTTCGTGCTCGGAGCACCACGGAATTCGGGCCGAGGCGCCCGGTAGCGCCGGGATCGGTCACCCAAGGCAGTCGTATCCGCGCTACCGGGTGACTCGGGGACTGAACACAACATCAACCATTGGTACTCAAAGCCCTGCGGAACGGGTATGCCATGGTCACCATGAAGACTCCGGGAAGCTCTGGCCCCGCTCGCCGTACGGGCCTGTTGGAGATCCGGCATGTGGCGTGCGGCCAACGGCCGTGAGCTCGGGACCGGGCGGCAGCCCGCAGCCCGAGCGGCGGCCGAGGGCCGCTGCGACGGCGCTCGCGCCGTCGCCTTGACCCGATACAGCCCAATTCGGCAAAGCCATTCAACATGATATATACCATGGGAGGTATCAGTCTTTGTTTGCCAAGTAATCTATCACGCGACCAAGGTTAGGGTATTTGTAAATTGACTCTCTGTCAAAATTTAACCACATAAAACGGCCTGCATCGTCAATTTTAACTTTCATGGCATTGAGTTGCTTTGTCAATATTGCCATGAAGTCTTTTCCGTGGACAACGTTATTGTCGTCCAAGTTGGAAAGCTTGCTTTTAATTTCCGCAAGCTTGTTGCTTAATGGGCTGAGTTCAGAAAGGCCTACTGATGCTGCTTGTAGGAGAGACTGGAGTGCGCGAGTCTCATCGAATGATATCCCTCCTCGTGGATTGCAATTTAGTTGCTTTGTCCATGAGTTTTTCCCGACTGGAAGTCCCAGGTTTTCGCTCTCAGAGAGGAACCTGATCGCCGCTATCGAGCGAGAGGCTGCTATTATTTGAGGGTAGAGTACAGACGCAGATATGTGATCAATGGAACATCCAAGTCTAAGTGTTTTGTCTAGGTTTTCGATAGATATTACATAAGATTCAATGCTGCGAAAGTCTGTCAGCCAGACATTTTTCGGATATCTTCGATTTTTCTGGCTGAGGTAATCTGAGTCTGCATCGATCAATCCTCGAACATTGGACACCTTGTTCTCGATGTCAGATATAAATTTGACAATCCTCTCTCGGTTCCCCCCTTCGTTAACTTCTGGCGTATCGATCATTTCTATGGTTATGATCATTGAGTTATCGTCTATCAAGTCTCCTGCAAGCCAACCCAGAAAAGACTTGTCTCTCGATCCTTCCACGTATAGCTCACGGCGTTTTGGATCCATCATGTGCGCAGCGATGACAGCTTGAGGAGGGCGGCGCATAGTTTTTACTTACCCTCCTTGGAGAGCCTTATCATGCTCTCTGGGTACTCCCCTGCGATGTCTGGAGAGTGGGTAGTCAATATGAGTTGGGGGGCGGCTCCGGAAGCGCATCGGAGCAAGTTTTTGACGAGCATTCTTTGCCATTCGATGTGCATAGAAAGTTCTGGTTCGTCGATGGCTATTACAGTGCCACGGCGTCGTGTCGTTAGTGCTGATACCATAAGATAGAGAAGCTGATATTCTCCTGAGCTTAGGCTTGACTCATGGAGAAGAGTCCCGCCATGACCTCTTATTTCTACACCAGCCCGAGGGCTAACTTCAATTGTTTTGTCAATCAAAAAGCTCTTCATGACATTTTCGAATGTTAGTAGCCTCTGGGCAACCAGATCTCTGGCGTTCATGCGCGAAGATAGAAACTCCACGTATGTGTTCAGGACTACAAGGGCATATTCGTTGGTTTTGTCATCACCCAAGTCTTCTAGTAGCTCTAGAATGGTTCGGTACTCCCATTTATCTGTAGGTATCCCTAGGCGCCTATGTACCCTTTCAAGGTCTCGAATTCTTGAGAGTTCCTTTTGTATTTCTCTCTGTGAGGGTTTGGTCTCCTGGGATTGCATATCTTTGAGGTTCTGAACTATTTTCGGGAATAGATCGGGTTCCCGCGTTGTGAAGAACTCCCTGTAGTCTATTAGGGCGTCTCGAGTAAAGTTTCTAACTCGTGATGCCAAGGAGCGCTCTTCCCTATGCCTCCGTGTTCTACGTGCAATCATCTCCCTCTCGCGCATCCTTATTGCCGCGCTTGGGGCGTATTCATAACCGACCGGGCTGATCATTTCAGTTTCGTAGATGCGGTGATTTGCGCGCTCGGCTGGAAGAAATGAGAGGGACACTCCCATGGTTTGTTCAATGAAGTGCTCTCGAAACTCCTCCATTGCATTATTGCTTGATATTTCTTCTGCCTCCCAGGCGGGTAGGGTTAGAGTTTTACCACTAAAGCTAAAATGAAGCCCAGTGGATGCCCGCTTAACTTGGAATCGACGCCTGTTGTCAAAGCGTAGTGTGCATGTTTCAAATGGGGTTGAGAAGAATATATCAAAGTCTAGCGACATGATTCCGTTTAGCATTTTCAGGAGAGTTGTTTTTCCTATCCCATTCGGCCCGTGGAGAATGGTAATAGATGGCGTCCCTTCCTCTTCTCCCGGGGTTGGAAAATTCACAGTATGGTTGTACTTCCCAAAAAGGCCTTTTACTTCGAGGCTCCGAAGTTGCATTGTATGCTCTCATTCAATTTGAGTGTGGCTTTTTTCCAGAGTTTCGAGATTTCCCGGCTCTCTCCTTCTCCGGGCTCGTGGTAGTAGTTACTTCCGATTTCTGAAAGAAAAACAATCCCTTCTTCCATCAGGGATCTGATGCTTTTCTTTAAAGGTTTTCTTTTTCCGTAGGCACAATTTACGAAGGGGAGGATGATGGTAGGTACGCCAAGGCCAATCGCCTCGTTCACCACGTCCAACACATAGTTGTCGGCGATCCCATTGGCCAGCTTGTTGATCGTGTTGAACGTGGCCGGGGCGATGACGATGGCATCTGCCTTGGGAGAGCGAGGGTCTCCTGGCGAGCGGTGCTGGCTCCGCACGGGCCGGCCGGTTTGCTTCTCCAACGCCTCAACGTCGATGAAACCCACCGCTGATGGTGTGGCCATGACCTGAATGGTCCAACCCTGCTCTTGAGCCAGATCCACCAGCGTGCCGACATCCGAAGCCGGACCTGCCGCGCACACCACCACGTAGAGAGTCTTCTGCTCACTCACTGAGTCAGGCACCGACCCTTTCCGCTAGTTCGCTGACGTTGTCGTACAGATGACCACTTGCCCTGGTACGGATGTCGTCGATCAACTGGTGCACCACCGGACGTGCGGTCAGCTCCTCGCTCGCCATCTCCTCGGCGGTGCGCAACGCCTGATACGCGTGCTCGGTCTTGCCCCATTGCTGATACGCGCGGGCCGCGTCGATGAACAGCGTCACCCGGCGTTCCATGACGTCGATGTTGTCCAACCGCACCTGGCGTGCGTAGTCGATCGCGCTGCCCGCGTCGCCCAGCTCGACGGCCGCACTCACCCGGTGCAGCAGGACGTTGGTCGGACCGAAAGCGGTCCACTGGTAGTTGAAATCTCCACCGAGCCGTTCACCCGCGTCGTCGGCCTCGTCAAGCAGACTGAGCGCCTGGCCCCGGTCCTCGCGCTTGGCCGCAGAGACCGCGCCGCTCAGGAGAAGCGCTCCGTACACCGACAGCGATTCTGGTGTGGCCTCGTCCGTGGCGCTGTCCACCCGTTCGGCGGTGCTCGTCGCCAGTTCCGTCGCGGCCTTGTAGTGGCGCTCACGCATCAGTGCCCGAGTGAATGCCCTGGCGCTCGCGCCCACGATCGCGGGGGTCTCACTGTTCTCGGCCGCACGCATGCTTCGGTCGGCCGCGAGGTAGGACAACCCGCGCTCCTCGCACTTGAGCAGGAGACTCGCCGCCACGTGGTACGCCTCCGCCCGAAGTGCGTGCACTTGGGAGAGGTCGTCGTCCTCCACACCGGACACCGCGTCATCCAGGCCGCGTAGCAGTTCGGGTAGCCGTTTGGCCACCGCCGTGTAATGGCACGCCTGGTATCCGGCCTTGGCCGCGTGCGTCCGCTTGGCAAGCTCGCCGAGACTCGTTGCCGCTCGCACAGCCGACCGGCGGCCCCCCGCGTACCTGGTGAGTGCTGCGGCGATCTCGTCCATGTCCAGCACTGAACCTGTGGTGGCCTGGAACAGGGCGGTTCCGGCCAGTCCGACGAATGCGCGACGTCGCACCTTCGCATCCTCCCCCGGGCCTGGGCTCCTGGGCGCGGGTCGCCTCGGCGATGCCGAGGACTCCGCGCTGTCGGATCCAGTGAACGTGCCGGGGTTCTTCGGTGCAAGGCCGAACAGCATCCGCGCGCGGTCGGGCATACCGAAGCCATCGGCGATCCGCTCGTACACCTCGAAGGCCGTGACGGTCTTGCGGCCGTTCAGTACCTCGCTCACCCGCCCCTGTGACAGGCCAGTCGCCGCCGAGATCGCCATCTGGCTCGCACCACCGTACTGGCGCCCGAACTGGAAAAGCGCCTGGACATCGCGCTTTCTCAGGAACTCCGCCGTGTGCTCGCGTTCCCATGCCCACGACGGGATGCTGATCCGGCTCGTCGGGTGTCCCGGCATCGTGACTCCTCGGCGGTGCGAGTGCAGGGGGACGGCCAGTATCCCCCCTTGTCATCCCGAGGAGGAATGGGTTTCGGGAATCCGAATCGGGATTGTTGGCCTCATGGACAGCAGCAGCGCAACCACGTGCAGGTCATGTCGCGGACGGGGCTGGAAGTCCGTCCGCCCTCGGCGCTTGGTCGTCGTTCGGGTCCCCTCCGATACGGAGCCGACCAGGCGTACCGCGATGTGCCCCTTCTGCAAGGGGACGGGACAGAGCTCCGCCATGGCGTCTCCGTCCCATGGCAGTGGTCTCGCCTGCTGATCCATGACATGACAGACCCCCGCGACGCGGTGGAAGGCGTCCGGGGGCGCGGCCAACCTGAGGAAAGCAGGCTGACGTGAGCGACCTTATCGCCCTGGTTCGGGCTTGGGTGACTCTGATTCGACCGAAACGACACGGCAGGCACCACCGCACCGGCCCTCGGCCGTACTACCTGCCCACACCCGCGCGGGTGGAGCTGTGGCCCGCACCGGAACCCATCGTGATGGACGGCGCCGACCCTCGCGCCTACTCCCTCCAGCGCGGCCCCTACACCCATCTGGAGAACCGGCGCCGCATGCAGCGGGCCGAACGGGACCGGCGGGGGATTGACCTGCTGATGCAGATTGCGCGTTCGACTCCTGCTCTCGATGGCATGGCCGAGTTGCGTGATCTGGTGCGTACGGCTATCGCGGTCGGGGCGGTGCGGTGATGAACGCGGATGCATATGAGCCCGTAGCTGGCCGCGAAACGCTGACCGAGTGGGCACGGGAACAGGGTGTGCGGGTGCGGGTGGCCTGTGAGGACTGGGAGTCCATCACCTACGAAGCCGTCTCACCCGGCCTGGACGGAACCGCGGTGGTGCAGCGGTACCGGTGCGTGCTGCCTCCGGCTATGGCGCTGCGACGCCTGCGGCTGACCTACATCGTTGGGCTCTGGCACGACGTGGGCGGGGCGGCGTGCAACCACGTCCGCCGAGTCGTGCCCCCGGTGCTCTCCTCAGCGGACGAGGCGGCCCGCCATGACGTGTCGCTGGTCGCGGCGGCTCTGGTGGAGGCCGAACGCCGGAATGTGTGCGGGGCCACGGTGGACAACCTCACCGTCTACACCGTGCAGCGCGCCCAGTACTGGCGGCCCTACTGAAAGACCCCCGCGTGCCCTGACGTCTCTTCGAGACCACGGGGCCCAGGGCACGCGGGCCTTCCCCTCTTTCACGGCGACGTGTACGCCTCTGCGGTGTGCTTTCCGCCGTGCTCCCTGGCCAGCGGTGGGGTTCATATGTGCCCCTACCTGCTGACAGGGACAGTCAACCCAAGTAAGCTACTCGATCACACGAGTACTAGAGTCACCAGGTGGACATCATGTCGAGTCTGGAGTTCGCTCCGCCCAAGTACGTACAGATCGTGCGGGCGATCCAAGAGCGCATCGAGGACGGTACCTATCCGGTGGGGGAGATGCTTCCCTCCGAGTCACGGATGGTGCGCGAGTTCGGGGCCGGGCGCTCCACGGTGGTGCGGGCCTTGCAGATCCTGAGCATGCAGGGGTGGATCGACCGTGAACACGGACGAGGCTCCTTCGTGCGCGGCGTGCCCCAGCAGGGCTCCGAGCGCTCCCATGCCGGGGCCAGTGCCTTCGACGCCTCCGAGGAGGCTAAGAAGAGCCGCATCCTGATCGCTGGACGCGCCCCGGTGTCCGCTGCCGTTGCTGAGGCAATCGGTGTGCCTGAAGGCTCCCCGGCCATCATGCGTCAACGCCTGGTCCTGGACGAGGGCGAACCCAGTGAGCTGGTCACTCTGTGGTTCCCCTTGGACGTGGCTGAGGGAACCGACCTGGGCGAAGAGCAGCCGATCAGCATCGGCGCACGCGAACACGTGCAGATGGTCAAGCAGCTCCGGCCCTCCAAGGTCGTCGAACGGCTCTGCGCACGCGTGGTCACCAGTGCCGAACGCGAACTCCTGGGTTTGGGCGAAGGTACTCCGGTGCTGGGCATCACCGCGCGGATACTGGATGCCTCAGAGAAGGTGATCGCGGTCGCCGAGGTGGTGCTCCCCGGTGACCTGCACGAACTGGAGGATTCCTACCCGGCCGTGTAGGCGCGGGCAGAACACCGGCCACTTATCTGCTTGTCTGATCAAGTGTGGCCGGTTATTCTGAGCCTCTACTTGACCGATCGAGTGGTTGAGTGGTCATGAGAGGAAGGCTGAGAGATGGCTATTCAGGGTGCGTTGCCGGTGGCGTTCGGCACGGTGTTCCCGCACGGTGCGTTCGCGTTGGGGGTGGAGGCGATCACCGACTTCGAGACCAAGCGCCCCCAACTCGACAAGGAGACCGGTCTTCCGCTGTGGGCGGTGGACGTGATCGACGCCGATCCCGAGGCGCGCGGTAAGGCCAAGTCGGTGAAGGTCAAGGTCGCCGCCGAGGTGTGCCCCACCCTGCCCGACGAGGTTCCCGGCCTGCCGTTCCGCCCGATCGAGTTCGAACAGATGGCGGTCATGCCCTACATCGACGACAACGGACGCCGTCCCCGGGTGGCGTACTCGCTGCGAGCCCGTGGCGTGAAGGCTCCCGGCGGCGGTGGTCGCCGTGCCCCGGCTGCGAAGGATGCCGCCTGACCCTGCCCCAGACGTGAAAGCGGGGCGGCCTGGTGCTGCAACACCTGGGCCGCCCCTGAATCCCTCCCCAAGCCCTTGCACAAGCTTCGTGAAGAGGTGTCTTCAGTATGTCCGATTACCCCCGTGACCTGTCCGGGTTGAGCGGCCCGGAATTGGTCCGTCTGCTGCTGGACGCGACCAACCCCCCACCCACCACCGACGCTGAGCGGGTGGAGTTCTTCGACTTCAAGGCCCGTGTGTTCGCCACGATTGCGGACCGGGACGAGAACCCCCACCGCTGCGCGATTCGCCGCCCGTGCCCGTGCCGACCGTGACCGACTCCTGGCCCAGATCGAGGACGAGAACCGGGGTGGCCTGTGATGATGCGACAGCCCAAGATCGGTTCCGCCCAGTCCTCTCCGACCCTGCCGACCCCGGCTCAGGGGGTGCGGTGGACGACCCCGATCGTGGAAACCCCCGGCATCGTCGTCCTGGCCTCCTGGATTTGGCGGCTCCTGCGTTTCCTGGTCACGCTGCCCTTCCGATTCCCCGTCATGGTCACCTGCCTGACCGCCTCGGCGGGGGCCTGGTGGTGGCTGGACTGGCCCGGCCTCGCCTCGCTGTGGGGTGCCGCTGCCGTGGTGTCCCTGGTGTGGTGGCGGACCTGGCCGGACTCCTACCGCACTTGCGTCACCCTGCGTCTGCTGGCGTGGTGGCGGCATGTGGCGGTGTACAAGCGTCACTGGCAGCCGGTGTTGGTGATCTCCGGGTTGGCCGAGTCCTACCAGAAACGCCGTTACCTGCCCCGCATCCGCCGAGTCCGGTGTAACTCCTGGGCCGACTACGTCCGCGTCTCCCTCGTCGCTGGCACCGCCCCGGCCGACTTTGAACACCGCGTGGCCGAGCTGGCGCACGGCTTCGCCGCCCCCTCCTGCCGCGTGGTCGTCAACGGTCCCCGGGACGTCACCCTGGAGTTCCCCCGGCGTGACACCTTGGCTGAACCCCTCGACGCCCTGCCCGTGTCCGACTCCCCGGACCTGGACGCGCTCCCGGTTGGGCAGAGGGAAGACGGCTCCCCGTGGTTGTTGCGGTTGCACGGAACCCACGTGCTCGTGGTCGGGGTGACCGGGGCCGGCAAGGGGTCGGTGATCTGGTCCACCGTGCGGACCATGCTCCCCGCCCTGGCGGACGGCACGGCGCAGGTGTGGGCGATTGATCCCAAGCGTATGGAGCTGGCCTACGGGCGGGACCTGTTCGCGCGCTACGCCGACACCGGGGAAACCGCGGTGGCCCTGCTCGAACGTGCGGTGGCCTCGATGCAGGAGAGGGCCGAACGCTATGCCGGAAAGCAGCGCTCTCACGTGGCCACGGTCAATGACCCGTTCGTGGTCGTGCTCCTGGACGAGGTCGCCTTCCTGACCGCTTACCACCCCGACCGCGACATCCGGCGTCGGGCGGAGAACGCCATCGCCACCCTGACCTCACAGGGACGTTCGGTCGGCTTCGCCGTCCTGGCCGCGTTGCAGGACCCGCGCAAGGAGGTCATGAACCTTCGGAACCTGTTCCCGGACAAGGTCGCCCTGAGGTTGGACGAGGCGTCGCAGGTGGACATGGTCCTCGGCGAAGGCGCGAGGGAACGGGGTGCGGAAGCGCACCTGATCGACCCCGCGCTTCCCGGGGTGGCCTACGTCCGTCTGGAGGACTCTCCCTCCCCGGTGCGGGTGCGGGCTGCCTACGTCTCAGACGAGAACATCACGGCCATGACCGACGTCTACGGCGCGGCTTCGTCTTCCGATCCGGAGGTGGCTTGATGGGTGTTGGCCCGTGCCTTCCTACGCCTGTACCACTCGGCCCACGCCAATACCAGAGCCAACCACAGAACGACTCCGATCACGTGTGTTGGAAAGTCGACAAACTGTATGAGCAGCATCGTGGGCAGTACGCACAAGAGTATGAGCCGAAAGCGGCGTCGTTCGTCCATAGACAAGGCTTTCGTGCCTTCCGGGTGGTGGTCTGATGCCGACTCCTACCGGTAAGTCGACACGGGCCGAACGGCTGGCGCAACCCCTGGCCCGGGAGGTCGCCGAACAGGTCGCTGCCGACCACGGCGTGTGCATCCGCCCCGTGTCCCTTCGACGCACTGACCTCGCGACGGGTGCCAGTGAGGTGATCGACGTTCCGTGCGGCTCCACCCTGGAATCCCGCTGCCCGGCCTGCGCGAAGCGCAAGCGGTCGCTGCGGCGCACCCAGTGCGAAGAGGGCTGGCACCTGGCCACCGAACCCGTCGTGGAACCTGACCCGCCCACTCAACAGCAACGGGCCTGGGTGGAACAGCGTGCGATGGTCACCGCCGAACGCGACCGCCTCGCCGCCACGGGGGCCGCTGACCCGGAACAGCTCTCGGCGCTGGATGCGGCGATCGCGGACCTGGACGAAGAGGTCACCGCCTCCGGCCTACGCGGCTCCATCACCCGCTCCGCTGACTCCTCGGGCTCGTCGGAGGCGCGTCGGGTCCGCTCGACCAAGCGACGTCAGGACGTCCCGGACCTTCCCAAGCGACCCATGACCCGCAAGACGGTCGGGCGCGCCTTCACCGACCCTGCCTCGGGGAAGGTGTTCCGGCCCTCGCTGTTCATCACGCTCACGTTGGACTCCTACGGGCGGGTGCGCTCTGATGGCACCCCGGTCGACCCCTCGACGTACGACTACCGGCGGGCCGCTCGGGACACCCTGCACTTCTCCAAGCTCATCGACCGGTTCGTGCAGAACCTGCGCCGAGTGGCTGGGTTCGATGTCCAGTACTTCGCGGCCGTGGAACCCCAACGACGGTTGGCCCCGCATCTGCACATGGCCACACGCGGCACCATCCCCCGGGTGGAGCTACGGCAGATCGCCGCCGCGACCTACCACCAGGTGTGGTGGCCTGCCGCCGACACGGTCCGCTTCAAAGGGGACCACCTGCCCGTGTGGGACGAGGACGCCCGAACCTACCTCGACCCCACCACCGGGGAAGTCCTGCCCACCTGGGACGAGGCACTGGACACCCTCGATGATGACCCGGACGCGGAACCCTTCCACGTGGTCCGCTTCGGCCGACAGGTCGACGCCAAAGGGGTCGTAGCGGGTTCCGAGGACGCCAACCGGTGCGTGCGCTACCTGGCCAAGTACATCGCCGACTGCCACCAGGTGGAGACGATCTCCCAGGAACAGCACGTGGACCGGCTCCTGGAGGCGCTGCGCTTCGAGCCCTGCTCGCCCCGGTGCGCGAACTGGCTGCGCTACGGCATCCAACCCCAAGACCCCAAGGCCGGTCTGCGCCCCGGGTTCTGTCGGTCCAAAGCCCACCGCCGCGAACACCTGGGTTACGCGGGCCGCCGCGTCCTGGTCTCGCGCAAGTGGTCGGGCAAGACCCTGGCCGATCACAAGGCGGACCGGCTCTCCTGGGTCTTGGAAACCCTCGGCGTCGATCCCGCCAACGAGGACCAGGCGGACGAGGAGAACCGGCCTCCGGTGCTGGCCTCGGTCTCCTCGGGCTCCTTCGAATGGGAGTTGGCCAAACCCACCGACCCCGACGTGGCACCCCGGGAACAACGCCTCCTCCGCGCGGTGGGAGAAGCCCTCAAACGCCGCGCCCAACTCGACGCCGCACGGCAGAACGAACTTTCGGCAACTCCGGAAACGAGAGCCGCATGACCCCACACCCACCACCCCGACCGTTCCCCGGCTCCGTACCGACTCTGCTCTGTGGTCGGTCACGGACACAGCCGCCTACCTCCGTGTGCCCGCCAAGACCCTCTACGAGTGGCGCTACAAGGGCGACGGTCCCCCGTCCCATCGGATCGGCCGGTACGTGCGCTACGTGCCCGCCGAGGTCCGTGCCTGGGTCACCTCCCGCTGACGCCACCCCACTCCACCCCCCGAAAGGAACACTCATGGCCCGTGCGTGGGTCTACGACCGCACCAAGGACAAGGCGTACGTGGAGGCGGTGAGAAAGGCCAGGGCGACCAGGCGCACGCCTCCCGCGCGCTGGATGGTCCGCTACTACGACCCCTCCGGCAAGATCAAGAGCGGTGGCACCTTCAAGAAGAAGCCGGACGCGGAGAAGAAGCAGACCGAGATCGAGAACAGCCTGCACGAGGGCAGTTACCGCAATCCGCACGATGCCAAGGTCACCGTGGCGGAGATGGCCGAGAAGTGGCTGAGCACGCGCACCGACATCAAGCGGTCCACCTGGTGGAAGTACCGGGGGCTCTTGGACGCGCACGTGCTGCCGCGCTGGGGAGAACTCCCGATCTCGGCGGTGTACTCGGAAGACGTCGCCGTGTGGGTGGCCGAACTCCAGAAGCCGCAGGACGAGGACGGGGCCAACCTCGGGGCCTCCCAGACCCGGCACGCCTACGGCGTCCTCTCCATGGTCCTGGAGTGGTGCGTTCCTCGACGGCTCCCGGCCAACCCTGCCCGGGGTGTCCCACTTCCGAAGCCGAGTGAGGCCGAACACGTCTACCTCGATCACCTCCAGGTGGAGGCGCTGGCGGACGCGGCCGGAACGCTGCGTACCAAGTACGGGCAGATCGCCGCCGCCGCGAACATCAACCGGCCGCTGATCCTCCTGCTGGCCTACACGGGCCTGCGCTTCAACGAGGCCGCCGCGCTGCGCGTGGGGCGGGTTGATCTGGACCGACGGCGCATCCGGATCGTGACGGCCTTCGCCGAGGTGGAGGGCAAGCTCGTAGAGCAGTCCCCCAAGACGGGCAAGAGCCGGACCGTGCCCATTCCCGCGTCCCTCGTCGCCGAGCTGCTTCCGCTCGTGCGGGGGCGCGCGGAATCCGATCTGGTGTTCACCACCAAGCGGGGGAGTGAGGTGCGTCTCCGCAACTGGCGCAACCGGGAATTCGGCAAGGCCGTGAAGGCGGCGGGCCTGGACGGGCTCGGGCTCACACCGCACAAGCTCCGGCACACCGCCGCGTCACTGGCCATCGCGGCCGGGGCGGACGTCAAGGTTGTACAGGCCATGCTCGGCCACGCCACAGCGACGATGACCCTCGACCGCTACGGGCACCTGTTCCCCGACCGCCTGGACGAGGTCGCCGAAGCCATGGACGCCGCCCGGCTGCGGGTGCTCGCCGCCTGACCAACAGACCGACCCCGACCCCCGCCATGTGCAATGAATGTGCACTGCGGCCCTGAGGGCTCGGAGCCCACAAAACGAAGAACGGGTGCCCACCTGCGTGGACACCCGTTCCTTTGTCGGGGTGGCGGGATTTGAACCCACGACCTCTTCGTCCCGAACGAAGCGCGCTACCAAGCTGCGCTACACCCCGAAGCAACGTCCCCAAGTCTAGCGGACGTCAGGAGTGCTCGGGCACGCTTTTTCCGGTTGTCTCCAGACGGGCCCTCAGGAGGCCGCCACGAGGTCCAGCAGCGCGGCCTCCGGCCGGCAGCAGAACCGAACCGGCGCGTACGGCGAGGTACCCAGGCCGCCGGACACGTGCAGCCACGCGTCCTGGTACTCGTGCAGCCCCCAGGCGCGCCTGCGGTCGATCCCGCAGTTGGTGACCAGCGTCCCGTAGAACGGCAGGCACAGCTGGCCCCCGTGCGTGTGCCCGGCCAGGAGCAGCTGGTAGCCGTCCGCGGCGAACCGGTCCAGGTTGGACGGCTCCGGGGAGTGCAGCACGCCCAGGCGCAGGTTCGCCGACGGGTCCGCCGGTCCGGCGACCTCCTCGTACCGGTCCAGCTTGATGTGGGAGTCGTGTACACCGGCCAGGGCGACGTTCAGACCGCCTGCCTCCAGCGCGCCCTTGCGGTTGTTCAGGTCCAGCCACCCCGACGCGGACATGGCCGCGCCCAGCTCGCGCCAGGGCAGGTCAGGCACCCGGCGCTTGCCGTAGTCGTCCTTGCTCGTTCGCCACAGGTAGCGGGCCGGGTTCTTCGGCTGCGGGGAGAAGAGGTCGTTGGACCCGTACACGAACGCGCCCGGCCGCTCCAGCAGCGGTCCCAGGGCCTCGGTGAACGGTCCCACCGAGTCCGGATGCGCCAGCGAGTCGCCCGTGTTGATCACCAGGTCCGGATCGTGGGCGTCCAGCCCCCGGATCCAGTCGATGAGCATCTTCCGCCCCGGCGTCAGGTGCGCGTCGGACAGGTGCAGGATCCGCAGCCGCGGGCTGCCGGGCGGCAGGAGGGGCAGCTCGTAGCGGCGCAGCCGGAACCAGTTGCGCTCGATGACCGAGGCGTAGGCCAGGCCCGCCGCCCCGACGGCGCCCGTGACCGCGGCCGCGCGCCCCACCCGGCGTAGGAGTCGTCTGTTGTCGGCGCCCATCTTCCTCCTTCGTCGTCGGAACGATCGTCGCAGACCCGGCGGTGCACCCGCGCGCAAACCGTTGGTGGGGCGGTCGCACGCCGCCATAGGATCAGTCCATGTCCGAACTCAAAGAGCGCCTCAAGAACGACCTGACCACCGCCATCAAGGCGCGTGACAAGGTGCGCACCGGCACCCTACGCATGGTCCTGGCGGCCATCTCGACCGAGGAGGCGTCCGGTTCCGCCCAGCACGACCTCGGCGACGAGGAGGTCACCCGGCTGCTGACCCGCGAGGCCAAGAAGCGCCGTGAGGCGGCCGAGGCGTTCGAGAAGGGCGGCCGGCCCGAGCAGGCCGAGGCCGAGCGTGCCGAGAGTGAGGTCATCTCCGACTACCTGCCCGAGCAGCTCACGGACGAGGAGCTCGCCGGGCTGGTGAGCGAAGCCGTCGCGGAGGCCGGCGCCGACGGCCCTCGGGCCATGGGCCAGGTCATGAAGGCGGTCAACCCCAGGATCGCCGGTCGGGCCGAAGGCTCCCGGGTGGCGGCCGAGGTCAAGCGCCAGCTCACCGGGTGACCGGGCCGGGGAGGACCGGGTCACGCTGATCCGGTCACCGGTACGGCTCCCGTGGTGCGGGCTCCGCGCGCGTTCGGCGCACCCGCCGAGCCGCGCCCGGCACGCGAAGGGGCGGCGGTGCCCGGCACCGCCGCCCCTTCACCGCTCGTCCCGCCTACTCCTCGTTCCTGACCGTGGGAGTGGACGCGGGCCCGACGGGGAACCAGTCCTCGTCGTTGTCCAGATCGCTGGCCGTTTCGCCGCCCCGGCTCAGGAACACGTTCACCGTGGCCCCGTCCGGCAGCCGCGTACCCGGATCCGGGTTGACCGCGGCCACCGTGCCCGCCGCCTCGGGGGAGCGGACCCGGGTCCCGGACACGTTGACCGTGTAGCCCGCGGCCTCGAGGGCGCTCACAGCGGCTCCCTCCGACAAGCCGATCACGTTCGGCACACCGCCTTCGTCACTGGCCTGGTCGGCGTCCTCGTCCGAGTCCGACGACGGCGGAGGCGGACCCGACGTCGAACCGAACTGCGAGGGCGGCGACGGCAGCTGCTCGACGTCCAGCCCCTCGTGGGCGCCCTGCATGGTCTCCTCCCAGATGGGGCCGGGGATCGTCGCCCCGTAGACCACGCTGTAGTACTGGCCGCCGATGGTGACGTTGCGCAGCTTGTGCTGCTGGGGGCCGCGCGGGTCACCGACGAAGACGGCGCCGGCCATCTGCGGGGTGAAACCGGCGAACCAGGCGGCCGCCGACTGGTCGGTGGTGCCGGTCTTGCCCGCCGCCGGACGGCCGATGTTGATGTTTCCGGCGGTGCCGCCGTTGAAGGGCTGCGTCAGCAGGTAGCTGACCCCGTCGGCGACCTCCTCGTCGATCACCCGCGAGCACTCCGGCTCGATCTCGATCGTGGTGCCCGCCTGGTTGTCCTCGATCCTGGTGATGGCCTGCGGCTCGCAGTAGATCCCGCCCGAGGCGAAGGTCGCGTAAGCGTTGGACACCCGCAGCGGGGAGACCTCCTCACTGCCCAGCGTGAAGCTGCTGTTGGCCAGTGAGCTCTCGTTCTCCGTGAACAGAGTGCCGTCCGCGCGCTTGAGCCCCAGGGTCTCGGCCATCTTCATCACGTCGCAGATGCCCACACGCTCCTGCAACTGCGCGAAGAAGGTGTTGGAGGACGCCTTGGTCCCGGAGATCATGTTGTGCGTGGTGGTGGAGTTGGTGTCGCCGGCGTTGCTGGGCTCCCACGTGTTCAGGGAGCCGCCGTTGCAGCTGCGCTGCCCGGAGATGGACACCTGTGAGGGGGAGTTGAACGAGGTGCTGAACGGCAGCCCCTCGTCCAGCGCGGCCGCCAGGGTGAACGCCTTGAACGTCGATCCGGCCTGGAAGCCGTTGCTGCCGCCGCGGTCGGCGTCGGTGGCGAAGTTGACGGAGGTCTCGCCGAGCTTGCTCTCGTCGGGTCCGTAGTCGCGGCTCTGCACCATGCCGAGGATCTGGCCGGTACCCGGCTGGATGACGACCTCCGCGGCCACCTTGCGGGACTCGTTGTCGCGTGGCACCCACTCGTCCACCGCATCCTGCCCGGCCTGCTGGGTCTGCGGGTCCAGCGTGGTGTGGATGTCCAGGCCCGCGGTGCGCAGCCAGCGGGCCCGCTCGGTCTCGTTGGGGCCGAAGCGCTCGTCCTTTTCGATCTCCTGGACCACGTAGTCGCAGAAGAACGGCTGGTCGCTGGGCACACAGCCGTTGGGCGGGGTGGACAGGTCCAGCTCCATCGGCTCTTCCTTGGCCTCCGCGGCCTCGGCCTCGGTGATGGCGTCGGAGGCCACCATGCGGTCGAGCACCACGTTGCGTCGTTCGACGGTCTGCTCGGGGAAGAACCGGGGGTTGTACAGGTAGGGGTAGCGGACCAGGCCCGCGATGGTGGCGGCCTGGTGCAGTTCCAGGTCGCTGGCGGACACCTGGAAGAAGTGCTGCGCGGCGGACTCGACGCCGTAGGCGCCGTCGCTGAAGTAGGCGATGTTGAGGTAGCCCTCGAGGATCTCGTCCTTGGACATCCGCTGCTCCAGGGCCACTGCGTAGCGCAGCTCCCGGATCTTGCGGGCGATGGTCTCCTCACGCGCCTCGTCGAGCTCCTCCTGGGAGGTGGCCGACTCGACCTGCACGTTCTTCACGTACTGCTGGGTGATGGAGGAAGCACCCTGGGTGTTTCCTCCCATCGTACGGACGGCGGCACGCAGCGTGCCCGCCACATCAAGCCCGCCGTGTTCGTAGAAGTGGGCGTCCTCGATGGCGAGGATCGCGTCGATCATGACCGGCGAGACGTCTTCGATCTCGACCAGTTCCCGGTTCTGGTCGAAGATCTCGGCGATGACGCCGCCCTCGCTGTCGTAGATCGTCGATCTCTGCGGAGGCGGCGGAGTCTCCAGGTTGCCGGGCATGTCCAGGAAGCCGCTGGCGACGTTGCGGGCTGTTATCCCCAGGCCCCCGACCGCTGGGAGTGCGAGAGCGGCGACGAGGAGACCCGCGATGACGCCGACGACAAGCAGTTGGCTGATTCGTTGAAGCAATGTCCCCTGACCCACCCCATCAGACTAAGTGACCACGAACGCGTGAAGTGGTGCGATGTGGAACGGATAGTGCGCGAACGCGCCGAAACGCCCGCGCTGTACCGCGGGCTGCGCCCCCATGCCATCTTTTCATGCTTATCGCAGACCAATCGCTACACGGTTCGGTGCTGCGAGGGTCTGCCCACCTGATGCGGAGAGCTACCGAGCCCCCACGCAATGGCCCGGACGGGCCATATTCAGTGAGACGGAAAGTGGGCCGATCGGGTTCTGTCGGCGCGGCGTTCAGATCCGTAACTTCTAGGCAACGGGGGTGGACGAAACGCACCCCACGCGGCAGCGGGAGCCTACCGTGTCCGCCTCACCGGTCCGGGACACACGGGGGTCCGGTGTTCCGGGAGCCCGCTGACGCCCGCGAGGGGGCGCACACAGGGGAGTAGGGCATGTGGACCGACCAGTGGACGACCAGGGCACTGTGCCGACGTGTGGACCCGGACGCGCTGTTCGTCCAGGGCGCGGCGCAGCACAGCGCCAAGCTCATCTGCCAGGGGTGCCCGGTACGCACCGAGTGCCTGGCCGACGCCCTCGACAACCGGGTCGAGTTCGGGGTCTGGGGAGGTATGACCGAGCGTGAGCGGCGCGCGTTGCTGCGCAAGCACCCCGGCGTCACCAGCTGGGAACCGCTCCTGGAGGAGGCCGACCGCGAGGGCGGGGGCGGCCTCACGGCCCACGCGGCCGCGCGCGCCGCCAGCACGTCCGCGGCCTGACCGGTCAGCGGTCCGGTACCGCGCCGGCCAGCGCCTCACCGATCCCGCGCAGCCCCGCCAGGTCGTGCACGTCCTCGGGCAGGGCGGCCACCTCGGCCACGCGCACGCCGCCGTGCGTGGCCAGCAGCGTGTCCCGCAGCCGACCCTCGCGCTCGCGCGCGAGGACCCTCTCCGAGTGCAGCCGCAGCGCCGCCGACGCCAGCGGGTGCGCGCCCGAGCGCTCCAGCGACTCCGCGGCCGCCGCCGCCTCACGCGCGCCCAAGGCCGCCGCGGGGCCCTCGGGCAGCGGGTGGGTCCGGTTGACCACCAGTCCGGCCAACGGCATGGCGTCGGTGGCCAGCCGCTCCACGAAGTAGGACGCCTCGCGCATCGCGTCCGTGTCCGGGACGGCCACCACCACGAACGCCGTCCCCGGCGTCTGGAGTAGCCGGTAGGTGCGCTCCGCGCGCTCCTGGAACCCGCCGAACACCGTGTCGAACGCCGACACGAAAGACCGCAGGTCGTCGAGGAACTGGGCCCCCACGATCCTGCTGACCGCCGAGGTCACCAGGTTGAACCCGGCACCGAGCAGCCGGAACGCCCCCGTGCTGGCCGGTGCGCTCAGGAAGCGGATCAGGCGCCCGTCCAGGAAGCGGCCCAGCCTCTTGGGCGCGTCCAGGAAGTCCAGGGCGGACCGGCTGGGCGGGGTGTCCACCACGATCAGGTCCCAGGCCCCCGACTGGCGCAGCTGGCCCAACTTCTCCATGGCCATGTACTCCTGCGTGCCCGAGAAGCTCGTGGAGAGGGTCTGGTAGAAGGGGTTGGCCAGGATCTGCCGGGCCCGCTCGGGGTCCGCGTGCTGCTCCACGACCTCGTCGAAGGTCCGCTTCATGTCGAGCATCATCGCGTGCATGCTGCCCGTGGTCCCCTCGGGCAGCGGCACCGGGCGCGGGGTGTTGTCCAGCGACTCCAGCCCCAACGACTGGGCCAGCCGCCGTGCCGGGTCCACGGTGATCACCACGGTCCTGCGGCCGCGCTCGGCCGCGCGCAGCCCCAGCGCGGCGGCGGTGGTGGTCTTGCCGACCCCGCCCGCGCCGCAGCACACGACGATCCGTGTCCCGCGGTCGTCCACGAGCGCGTCCACGTCCAGCCGTTCGGTGGCCGCGGGGTTCACCGGCCCACCCCCTGCTCGGCCAGCCGGCGTGCCAGGACGTCCAGCGCGGCGCGGCCCACACCGCCCTCCAACAGGGGCAGCTCCATCAGCGGGCGACCCAGCTCCTCCAGGCTTGAGCGCACCCGGCGCTCAAGCAGGACCCGCAGCGCGTGCGCCCGGACCTCTGCCGCCAGTGCCGCCGAGAGCTCCCCGGGGCTCTCGAGCCGTGCCTCGCTCAACCCGGCGGAGAGCGTGTCCAGGTCCGGCCCCCCGTCCGCGGCGGCGGCCAGGTCGGTCTCGTCCAGTAGCGGCGGCCGCACCATGTTCACCAACACCATGCCTAGTCTGAGTCCCAGCCCACGGATCGCGGCGATACCGTCCCGCGTCTCCTGGGCGGGCATCTCCTCCAACAGGGACACGAAGTGCACTCGTGTCTGGTCGGAGCGGATGACCTCCATGACCCGGTCCGCGTGGTTGCGGATCGGCCCCACCCTGGCCAGTCCCGCGACCTCGGAGTTCACGTTGAGGAACTGGGCGATCCGTCCGGTGGGCGGCGCGTCCATCACCACCGCGTCGTAGTGGAAGGGAGCCGTCGACGGAGCGTCGGAGGGTTTGCGGCGCGGGCCCCGGCGCCGGCGCACCGCCTCGGTGGCCTTGCCGGTGAGGAGGACGTCACGCAGCCCCGGCGCGATGGTGGTGGCGAAGTCCACGGCCCCCAGCTTGTTGAGCGCCTGACCGGCCCGGCGCATCCCGTAGAACATCTCCAGGTACTCCAGCAGCGCCGCCTCGGCGTCGGCCGCCAGCACGCACACCGTGCCGCCACCGGGCGCGGAGATCATCTCCCGCTCCTCGTAGGGCAGCGGAGGACCGCCGAGGAGGGTGGCGATGCCCTGGCGGCCCTCCACCTCGACCAACAGCACCTTGCCGCCGCCGGATGCCAGTGCCCGCGCCAGCGCCGCGGCCACCGTGGTCTTGCCGGTTCCGCCCTTCCCGGTGACGATGTGCAGTCGTGCTCTTGTGCGCCTCCCGTCCGGAGGCTGCGGTCCGTGCTCGCCCTCGCTCACTCCAGGCAGTCTATGCGGGCGTCCGGGAGGGGCCGGGGCCGCGTCGGGGTGGACGCGCGAGATCGCGCGGGTGAGTAGGGTGGCGGCGTTGACGTGCGGCGCCCGGCCTGTCAGGTGCGGGCCGCCGGTGACCGAACAGGGGTAGGACGCATGAGCAAGTGGGAGTACCAGACCGTGGCGCTGTTGTCGCACGCCACGAAGCAGATTCTGGACAACTGGGGTGCCGACGGCTGGGAGCTCGTCTCGGTCGTGCCCGCACCGCTGCCGGAGGGCACCGACCCCCGCAACCAGCAGTACGTGGCTTACATGAAGCGTGAACTGTGATGGCCACACCCGAGGAGCGGCTCTCCGAACTGGGGCTGACCCTGCCCGAGGTGGCGGCGCCCGTGGCCTCCTACACGCCGACGGTGCGCAGCGGCGACCACGTGTACGTGTCCGGCCAGCTGCCGTTCGTGGAGGGCAAGCTGCCCGCCACGGGCAAGGTGGGAGCCGAGGTCAGCCCGGAGACCGCGCAGGAGCTGGCGGCGATGTGCGCGCTGAACGCGGTCGCGGCGGTGCGCGCCGAGGTCGGTGACCTGTCCCGCGTGGTCCGGGTGGTGAAGGTGGGCGGCTTCGTGGCCAGCGCCCCCGACTTCACGGGCCACCCCGGCGTGGTCAACGGTGCCAGCGACCTGCTCGCGCAGGTCTTCGGTGACGCGGGCGTGCACGCCCGGGCCGCCGTGGGCGTGGCCGCCCTGCCGCTGGACGCCCCGGTCGAGGTTGAGATGATCGTCGAGGTCCGTTGAGCGGTCCGCCCCTGCGGGGTGAGGACCTCCGGGCCGCGGCGCGGCTTCCCGACCCCGAGACCCAGGAGGGTACGTCGATGCACAACGGCCCAGTGCCGAACGGCGACGAGCAGGGCGGTCCGGCGCACGGAGGGCGGGACGGCGCCGCCGCTCCGCCCCGTCCCGCCGCCACGGTCATGCTCCTGCGGTCCGCCGAGGGCGGGCGGGCCGCGGCGGGCGGTCCCGACCGGAGCGGGGCGGCCACGGACAGCCGCATGGAGGTTCTGCTCATGCGCAGAGTCCGCTCCATGGGGTTCGCGCCGGGCGCCTTCGTCTTCCCCGGAGGCAGGGTGGACGAGCGGGACGCCGACGGCGGTGTGCCCTGGACCGGACCCGGCCCCGAGGAGTGGGCGCGCACGCTCGGCACCGATGTGCCGATGGCGCGTGCGCTGGTGTGCGCGGCGGTCCGCGAGACCTTCGAGGAGACCGGCGTCCTCCTGGCCAGCGAGCCCGCTCGCACGGGCGGGGAGGCCATCACCCTCGACACGGACACCGAGGAGTGGGAGCGGGACAGGCTGGGCCTGATCGACCGCTCCCGCTCCTTCACCGAGGTCCTGTCCCGGCGCGGCCTGGTCCTGCGTGCTGAGTGGCTGCGCGCGTGGTCGCGGTGGGTCACCCCGCGGGCCGAGCAGCGCCGCTACGACACCTGGTTCTTCGTCGCCGAACTCCCCCCGGGGCAGGCCCCGCGCGACGTGGGCGGCGAGGCCGACCTGACACGGTGGACCGACCCGGCCGGGGTCGCCTCGGAGTGGGAGGAGGGCCGAATGCCGATGCTGCCGCCCACGGTGGCGTCCTGCGCCGAGCTCGCGGACTGCCGGACCCTGCGGGGCGTGCGGGAGGCGCGACGGGATATCGTCCCCATTGAACCGGTTCTCCGGAAGATTGACGGTCAGATCCGCGTCGTCCTGCCGAACGGGGTCGACTATCCTCTGCCGAAACCTGGCGCGACCCCCTGAAGTGCCCCGAACCACGGCGCGGACCGCCAGGCGGGTTCCACGCCCCCGGCCGTTCTCCCCGGTCCGGTTCGGCGAGCGAAGCGAGGTGCGATGAGGATCGATGGTTCCGGGACACTGCGCGCCAGCTGCGTACTGTGCCCCAACCCCAGCCCGATGACGTTGGAGGGCACCAACACCTGGATCCTGCGGGAACCGGGTGCACGCGGGGTCGTGGTCGTCGACCCCGGGCCCCACGACGAGCGCCACCTGGAACGGGTGGCGCGCACCGTGCAGGAGCAGGGGGCCCAGGTCCTGATGGCCGTGGTGACCCACCGCCATCCCGACCACGCTGAGGGCGCCCGGTACTTCTCGGAGCTGACCGGCGCGCCGGTGCACGCGGTCGACCCGGCGGTGCGGATCAGCGGGCACGGCCTGACCGACGGCGAGGTCCTGGAGGCCGACGGCCTGGAGGTGCGGGTGGTCGCCACCCCGGGGCACACCGATGACTCCGTGTGCCTGATGGTGGAGGCGGACAACACCGTCCTGACCGGTGACACCGTCCTGGGGCACGGCACGACGGTCATCGACGGCGACGACGGCCTGGGCCGCTACATGGACTCGCTGTACCGGCTGCGCGGACTCGTGCGCGAGTACGACGTGCGAACCCTGTTGCCCGGGCACGGTCCGATCCTCACGTCCCCCGCCGCGGTGCTGGACTCCTACGTCGACCACCGCGAATCGCGTCTGGCCCAGGTCCTGGAGGCGGTCCGGGCGGGCGCGACCACGGTCGAGGCGATCGTCGACCGTGTCTACCCCGACGTCGCCGAGCAGATCCGGTTCGCGGCGGTCTCGTCGGTGCGCGCCCAGCTGCGCTACCTGTCGTCGCGGGGTGGACTGCCCGAGGGCGTCGAGCTCTGAGCGGCGCACCCGGCCGCGCGACGATGAGCACGCCGTCCGGGCGGTCCCCGGCCCGGGAACGGAGGGAACCCGGGCAGCGCTGTGGCCGCTCACCCCTGGAGGAGAGCGGCCACACAGCGTTCAGGCCCGGGGCGTCCGGTGCGGTCCCTAGCGGGCGCGGCGCCGCATCCGCTCGACGTCGAGCAGGACGACGGCCTTGGCCTCGATCCTCAGCCAGCCGCGCAGGGCGAACTCGGCGAGGGCCTTGTTGACCGTCTCGCGGGAGGCGCCGACCAGCTGGGCGAGCTCCTCCTGGGTGAGGTCGTGGTGGACGTGCAGGCCGTCCTCGCCCTCCTTGCCGAACTTGTCGGCCAGCTCCAGCAGGGCCTTGGCGACACGGCCGGGAACGTCGGTGAAGACCAGGTCGGCCATCACGTCGTTGGTCCGGCGCAGACGGGCGGCCAGTGCCTTGAGCAGCTGTAGCGACACCTGCGGGCGGCTGGACAGGAACGGGCGCAGGTCGTCGTGGCCCAGTCCGGCGAGCACGGAGTCGGTGACCGCGACGGTACTAGCGGTGCGCGGGCCCGGGTCGAACAGGGACAGTTCACCGAACATCTCGCTGGGGCCGAGTACCCCGAGCAGGTTCTCACGGCCGTCCACGGCCGTGCGGGTCAGCTTCACCTTTCCGCTGAGGATGACGTACAGGCGGTCGCCCTCGTCGCCCTCGCCGAACAGGGTCTGACCGCGGCCGAGACGCACCTCGTTCACCGAGGAGCGGAGCGCGGCCGTGTCCTCCTCGTCGAGCGCCTCGAACAGAGGGGCCTTCCGCAGCACCTCATTGATCTCGTCCACCACACGTCCTCCTAAAACCTGACCGTCAACAGTGTGACGTATATCGCACCCTGGTGTGAAACCAGGGTGTTATCTCGGCTTGTCCGCCGAGAGACAACGTGCCCACAACAGCCGACGCCAGCCCCTACGATCCTAGTCGTCATCAGTTCTGTATCAGGGCCGCCCGCGCCGCGCCACCGGACATTGGTTACATACTCCCGGCATCGGTCCGAACACCGGAGGGGGCCCGGAACATCCGTGTATCCGGCCGGTGACGGCGCCCCCGCACCGTCGCCGGGGCGCCTACCCTGTGACGATGCCCCGTGACACACCAGACGCGACGGCGGAGACGGCCACTCCCACTCCCACGGGTGAGAGCCGGCTCGCGCTGGTCCGCCGCGCACGCAAGATGTACCGGCAGCTCACCGAGCTGTACCCGGACGCCCGTTGCGAACTGAACTTCACGACCCCGCTGGAACTGCTGGTCGCGACGATCCTGTCCGCGCAGTGCACGGACAAGAGGGTCAACCAGGTCACCCCCGCGCTCTTCGCCCGCTACCCCGACGCCGAGGCCTACGCCTCGGCCCGGCGGGAGGAGCTGGAGGAGATGATCCGCTCGACCGGTTTCTTCCGGGCCAAGACCAACAGCCTCATCGGACTCGGACAGGCGCTGTGTGACCGGCACGGCGGAGAGGTTCCGGAGAGCCTCGCCGACCTGGTCAAACTACCCGGTGTAGGACGAAAGACCGCAAACGTACTGCTCGGTAACGCCTTTGATGTGCCTGGTATCACCGTCGACACCCACTTTGGGCGGCTCGTCCGCCGTTTCGGGTGGACTGACGAGGAAGACCCGGTGAAGGTTGAGCACGCCGTCGGCGAGCTCTTCCCCGCCCGGGACTGGACGATGCTCTCCCACCGGGTGATCTGGCACGGACGCCGGGTCTGCCACTCCCGCAAACCAGCGTGTGGCGCCTGCGGTCTGGCCCGCCTGTGCCCCTCCTTTGGCGAGGGCCCCACGGACACCGTGACGGCCACCAAGCTGCTGAGGATGCGCTCCTTCTCCTGAACCTCCGGCGAAACGCCGTGCCCGGGAACGGCGTCCCACCGGGGCGCCGGGCCGGCGGGGCCCCGCCGGCCCGGCACCGGGAGGGACTCGCGGCGCCGGACGACCCTCGGAAAGCACGCACCGGCATTTGTACCCTGATTACGTGAGTGCGCGCACATCGGCTCCACCGCGGGCCCCTCGTCCCTCGGGGACCCGTACGACGGCGGCGATCCCGCCCACCGGCCCCGGGAAGGTCCGATCACGTGATGAATTCTTCCGGACGCGTCCCCCCACTCGGCGGCGCCCCGTGACCAGCGGGAACCCCGCGGTCCCGCGAAGCGTTGCGCACACGCGGTCCCAACCACCCACCCGATGGCGCGACGATCCTCGGAACAGGTCCCACGTATGAACCCGCTCCCGCTCTGGCTGGCCGCGCTCGCGGACGCCGCCGCGACGATGACCGTGCCGCCGCCCATGCGGCCGCCGAGGAGCGGCGGGCGCGAGTCCGCCGTCCTCATCCTCTTCGGTGAGGGTGCCCATGGACCGGACGTGCTCCTGATCCAGCGCAGCGACGGCCTGCGCAGGCACTCCGGCCAGCCCGCCTTCCCCGGCGGCCGGATCGAGCCCTCCGACGCCTCCCCCGAGGCCGCCGCGCTCCGAGAGGCCGAGGAGGAGACCGGGCTCGTCCCAGCCGGGGTCGACGTGGTCGGCCGCCTGCCCGAGCTGTACCTGAGCTTCAGTGACTTCCGGGTGGCGCCCGTCCTGGGCTGGTGGCGTGTTCCCAGCGAGGTGCGCCCCACCGACCTGGACGAGGTCGCCGCCGTCTCCCGCGTTCCGGTCGCCGACCTCGCCGAACCGGCGAACCGGGTCATGGTGCGCTACGGCGACGGTTCCCGGTGGGGTCCCGGCTTCCGGGTGGACGGCATGCTCGTGTGGGGCTTCACCGGGGCGATCATCGACAGTCTGCTCGGCCTGGGCGGCTGGGAACTTCCTTGGCGCGACGAGGGTCTCACTGACGTGTTCGAAGCCACCCCGCAGGGCCTGCGGCCCGTCGGGTAGCGCTCATTCTTGGAGGCCAATGTGCTCGACGTGATCCTGGTCGTCCTGTTGCTGCTGTTCGCGGTGACCGGTTACCGACAGGGTTTCATCGTCGGTGTCTTCAGTTTCGCGGGCTTCATCGGTGGAGGCGTCCTCGCCGCACTGACCGCCCCGGACCTCATCCAGGAGTGGGTGGCTGATCCCGGCAGACAGGCGCTGCTGGCCATCGCGGTGGTGTTCCTGTCCGCCGCGCTCGGCCAGTTCCTGTGCTCCTACCTGGGCACCCTCGTGCGCAACAGGGTCACGTGGGACTCGGCCCGGGTCCTGGACGCCGCGGGCGGCGCCGTGGTCAGCGGGCTGTCGGTGCTGCTGGTGGCCTGGTTCATCGGCAGCACGGTCGCGAACTCGGCGCTGCCGTTCGTGGCCGGCCAGGTGAAGGAATCGCGAATCCTGCAAGCGGTGGACACACTGATGCCGGAGTCCGCGCACCACGGGTTCTCCACGTTCCGTCGGATCGTGGACCAGAGCGCCTTCCCGCAAGTGTTCAGCGGCCTGGGCACCGGTGAGCTGGCCGAGGTGGAGCCGCCGGACCCGGACGTGCTCACAACGCCGGAGCTGATCGAGTCGAGCCGGAGCGTGGTCAAGGTACTGGGCACCGCGCCGTCCTGCCAGCGCCGCGTGGAGGGGACCGGGTTCGCCTACTCCGGGGATCGGATCATGACCAACGCGCACGTGGTCGCCGGGGTGAGCGAGGACCTGCGGGTGGTCACCCGGGAGGGGTACCAGCTGGACGCCACCCTGGTGCTGTTCGACGCCCAGCAGGACCTGGCCGTGCTGCACGTGCCGGACCTGGACCTGGAGCCGCTGGAGTTCACCCACGAGGCGCCGCAGGGCGGTGACGCGGTGGTGGCAGGCTTCCCGCGCAACAGCGGCTTCACGGCCGTCCCAGCGCGTGTGAGGGCCCGCCAGACGGCGCAGGGGCCGGACTTCTACCACTCGCAGCAAGTGAGCCGGGAGATCTACCAGGTGCGCGCCGTGGTGCGCCCGGGCAACTCCGGCGGCCCGCTGCTGGCGCCGGACGGCACCGTGTACGGGGTGGTGTTCGCCGCCGCCACGAACGAGCCGGAGACGGGATACGTACTCACAGCGGACGAGATCTCGGAGAACACCCAAGCGGGCATGGAGGCCACCGGAGAGGTCTCCTCCCAGACCTGCGACTGATCCGGTCCCGGAGAACACGGAAAGAGGGCGCCCTCACCGGGAAGGCGCCCTCTTTCGCGTCGGTTCTAGTTCGAACGAGGGTCGGGGGAGTGCTCCGCCGCCAGCGGCCAGCTCATCCGTACGACGGTGCCCCTGTCGCTGGGATCGATCTTCACCTCGTCGGCAAGGCCCGTGATGACCGCCAGGCCCAGCCCCGGGGAGAACCCGGAGATCCCGCCGGGGGGTGTGTCCTCACCGTCCAGGAAGAGCCCGTCGAGTATGGACGCGTCGGCGTTCTCCTCCGTGTCCTTGGCGGGGGCACGGTCGGAGACGACAACCTCGAAACGTTGTGTCGCGCTCCCGTCGGCGCGCAGGATGTGGCTCGTGGCGTCGGTGCGGGACTCCGACGCCTCAGGCCCGTTGCCGTCGATCAGTTGGAGCAGGATCGGCTGTGTCGGACAGTGCAGCTTGTGCGCCGCCACCGCCCGGGAGCACGCCTCACCGACGGCCAGTCTGATCTCGTCGATCGCAGAGGCGGCGATACCCGCCCGACGTGCCACGGTCGCGGCCATGAGCCGTGCCGTGCGCACGTGGGCGGGAAGCGCGCTGATCGTGAGCGTGATGGTTGCCATCGCTCGCTCTGGGCTACTTCGCCGAACGCTTGTCGATGGCTTCCTGCACCGAGCCGTGGATACCGAAGACCTTGGTCAGACCGGTGATCCGGAAGATCTTCAGGATGCGCTCCTGGGTGCAGACGAGATCGAGCGTCCCGTCATGGGCCCGGACGCGCTTGAGCCCGCCCACAAGCACACCGAGGCCCGTCGAGTCCAGGAACTCCACCTTCTCCATGTTGACCACGAGGTGGAAGTTGCCCTTGTTGACCAGGTCGATCAGCAGCTCGCGGAGCCGGGGCGCGGTATAGACATCGATCTCACCCTCAACGACGACGATCTCGGTGTCGCCCTCGGTGTAATGATCAAGCTTCAAGTCCACTAGTCCTCCAGCGCCGAACCGCGAAAAATCGCGAATGATCTCTGCCGGGCGTTACCCCACCAGCACGCATTCAACCACGCGTGTCGAGTGCGTCTTCCTGTGATGCACAGAAAAACCGTGACACCGCGCCACTGTTCCCTCGGATGTCACACTGAAACCGATGTCCCAGCGCCCCGCCCTCCGTCGGAGAGCGCATGCGGGCCTCGAACGTGTCCAGTGAGGAGGGGTCTCGGATGAGGCGGCCGGAGCCCGTGCTCCCCAGTGTGTGGCGTGACGATACCCGGTACCCGCAAGTGACTCACATCGAGCACGTGGCCCGCAACGGCGGGGTGGGCGGGCAATGGCCGGAATGGGCCGCGCCCCACCTGATCGAGAGGCTCGCCGACCGGGGGATCGCGAAACCGTGGTCCCATCAGGCCGAGGCCGCCGACCTCGCACGCTCGGGCCGTGATGTGATCATAGCCACGGGCACCGCCTCGGGAAAGTCGCTTGCCTTCCTCGTACCCGCGGTGGACGCGGTCGACGCAGGTGGGACCGTGCTTTACCTCTCCCCGACCAAGGCACTCGCCCAGGACCAGCTGCGGTGGATATCGGACCTGTCCCTACCGGGTGTGCGGGCAGCCGTCTACGACGGTGACACCTCGCCTGAGGAGCGCTCCTGGGTACGCGAGCACGGCAACTACGTGTTGACCAATCCGGACATGATGCATCACGGCATCCTCCCCCGCCACGGGGCGTGGTCGCGCTTCCTGCGGCGGCTGCGCTACGTGGTGATCGACGAGGCCCATCGGTACCGGGGGGTTTTCGGCTCGCACGTGGCGCAGATCCTGCGGCGGCTGCGCCGCGTCTGTGCCCGCTACCGCTCGGAGCCGGTGTTCGTGCTGGCCTCGGCCACCTCGGGCAGTCCGGCCGAGAGCGCCACCCGGTTGACGGGTGTGCCCGTCACGGCGGTCAGCGAGGACGGCTCGCCGCGTCCCGGGATGTCCGTGGCGTTGGTGGAGCCGGAGCTGACCGACCTGACCGGTGAGAACGGCGCCCCGATCCGCCGGACGGCGCCCTCCCAAGCCGCCGAGATGCTCGTCGACCTGGTGCGGGACGGGGTGCGCACACTGGTGTTCGTACGTTCCCGCCAGGGTGCGGAGGTGGTGGCGCTGACCGCCCAGCGGATGCTCTCGGAACGTGGCGACCACGCCCTGGCCGGCCGGGTGGCCGCCTATCGGGGCGGATACCTGGCCTCGGAGCGCCGGGACCTGGAGGAGGCGCTGCGCTCGGGGGAGCTCCTGGGTCTGGCCAGCACCAACGCCTTGGAGCTGGGCGTGGACATCAGCGGGCTGGACGCGGTGCTCATCGCCGGGTGGCCGGGGACGCTGGCGTCGCTGTGGCAGCAGGCGGGCCGCGCCGGCCGGCGCGGGGAGGACGCGCTGGCGGTGTTCATCGCCAGGGACGACCCGTTGGACACGTACCTGGCGCATCACCCGAAGGCCATTTTCGGCCAGTCCGTAGAGTCCGCCGTCCTTGACCCGGAAAACCCGCACATCCTGGGCCCGCATCTGTGTGCGGCCGCCCAGGAGCTGCCGATCACCAAGGACGACTTCGATCTCTTCGGAGGGACGACGGAGGAGCGGCTCGGCGAACTCGTCGAGCGTCGGCTACTGCGCAAGCGCCCACGGGGCTGGTTCTGGACCAGAAATGAACGAGCTAGTGACCTGGCCGATATTCGGGGTTCGGGTGGCCCGCCGGTCCAGATCGTCGACACCGGGAGCGGACAGCTGCTCGGAGAGGTGGACGAGCCCGCCGCCCACGGCACCGTGCACCCGGGGGCGGTGTACCTGCATCAGGGGTCCACGTACCTGGTCGACGACCTCGACCTCGACGAGGGCGTCGCCCTGGTCCGCGCCGCTGACCCGCCCTACAGCACCTGGGCGCGGGACACCACCGACATCACCGTCCGGTCGGTGCTGCGCGAGGAGGAGTGGCCGAGCGGGGCCACCGTGTACTTCGGCGCGGTGCAGGTGGTCCGGCAGGTGGTGGGATTCCTCAAGCGGGACGTGCGCACCGGCTCGGTGCTGGGGGAGCAGCCGCTGGATCTGCCCGAGCGCACCCTCGACACCCGAGCGGTGTGGTGGACACTGCCCGCCGAGGGCGAAGCGCGGCTGCGCGGGGAGGACGTGGGGCTGGCGGGCGCCGCACACGCGGCCGAGCACGCCGCGATCGGCCTGCTGCCGCTGCTGGCGACCTGCGACCGCTGGGACATCGGCGGGGTGTCCACCTCCGTGCACGGCGACACGGGCAGGCTGACGGTGTTCGTCTACGACGGGTACGAGGGCGGCGCGGGCTTCGCCGAACGCGGGTACTCGGCGGCGCGCGAGTGGCTGTCCGCGACCCGCATGGCCATCGCCGACTGCGAGTGCGAGCAGGGCTGTCCTTCCTGTATCCAGTCGCCCAAGTGCGGCACGGGCAACGAACCGCTGAGCAAGGCCGGGGCGCTGCGGCTGCTGGACGAGGTGCTCACCGAGCGGGGCGGCGGGGGCTGAGTCCGTCCACAGCCTGTGGACGACTCTCCTTCGACCCATTCGAACGTGTGTACCGAGTCGGAGCCGCGGAGTTTTCCACAGGCTGGGGACGGGGCTTTCGCCGCGGCTCCGGCCACCCGAACCTGGAAGAAGGAGGGCCGACACCCCGTCGGCCCCTGGCCGGGGAGACCGCCATGCTCGCTCTCGCACGCCCGTTCCCGCGTGAAGCCGCTGGGGACGACACCGGAATGACCACTTCCGAGTACGCCTTCTGCACGATCACCGCCGTCGCGTTCGCCGGAGTCCTCTACGCCGTCCTCACCAGCGGAGCGGTCCGGGAGGCTCTCACCAACCTCGTCGTCGATGCGCTCAGCTCGGGCTTCTGACCGCGGCGCGGTCACCGCGGAGGCGGCGATGACGCTGCCCTCCCTGCTGCTCGTCCTGGGCGTGGCCCTCGGCGCCGTCGGGGCCGCGTCGGCCCAGCTCTCCTGTGCCGACGCCGCACGTGTGGGCGCCCGGGCCCTGGCTCGGGGCGAACACCACGACCAGGTCCGCGCCCTGGCCCTGTCCGCGGCGCCCGCCGACGCGGAGGTCCACCTGTCCGAGGACGGGGGCATGGCCCGTGTCACCGTGCGGGCCGAACCCGGCCTCGGTCCCCTGACCGCGCTTTCCGTGGAGGTGGACGGCAGTGCCGCCGTACCCCTCGAACCCGGGAGCTAGGAAGCGTCCTTGGACGCTTTCACCCGTATCGGCGAAGCCGCTCTTCGCGCGCGGCCACCGAGGCGGTCTCCCCTCAGGACGTGACACGTGATTCAACCTGGCCGTGTTTCGCGGGCGTCATCGGCGCGGTGGGAGACGGCCTGGGATGCGAGAGCGAGATGGTCCACGGAACACGGCCCGACCCCATGCGCTCCGACTCCGGCTACGCCGCCGTCTGGTGGGTGGCCCTGGGCACACTGCTCTGGTTCGCCACCCTCACCGTTCTCGCTACCGCCACGGCACGGCTCGACAGGGACCGCGCCACCACCGCCGCCGATCTCGCCGCACTCGCGGCCGCCGCCCGGGCCGTCCACGGAACGGAACGAGCCTGCGCGAAGGCTCGGGACACCGCCGAGGCCAACCGGGCATCCCTCGAATCCTGTGGCCTCACCGGCTCCATCGCCGAGGTGGTGGTCTCGGTCCCCTCATCCCTCATCGACCGGCCCGTCACGGCGCGCGCCCGCGCAGGACCGGCCGCCATCTCCAACGAGGAAGTGGAATGAGCCCTGCCCCCGTCTCCACGCTGATGTGCGTCCTCATGCTGTGCGGTCCCGTCCAGTCCGGGGAAACACCGTCCCCCTGCCCCGCCTCGGCCACGCCCGCGCCGCACACCGCCGGTCCGGCGGCTCCGGAGCCGTGCGCCCTCCCCTCCGCGGTACCCGCCGACCCCCAGGCGTCCGAACCACCGCGTGAGGGCGGCCGCCGCCCGGCGGCCGCCCCGTCACCCGTCGACGCGCGGGCGGCCCACCACACGTCGGCCTCGGACCCGGCCGACACCGCGCTCCGTGTCATCGGCAGCGCCTCCACCGGGATCCTGCTGGTGCTGTGCGTCGCCGTACCGGCCCTGCGCCTGTCCGTCGGCTGGCCGCGGTTTCCCACCCCGTACGAGGGACAGCGGCGCCGCGGATCCGGACGCCGGCAACACTGATCCGAAGATCTCCGTCCTCCGCCGGGCCCGGGCTCAGCCGCCCAGAGCCCGGGACAGGAGCTCCGCGGCCATCGGGACGATCCCGACCAGCACGAACGCGGGCAGGAAGCACAGTCCCAGCGGCGCCACCACCAGCACGCCCAGCCGCTCCACCCGGGCCGTCCCCTGGGCCCGAAGAGCCCGGCGCAGGTCGCACACGTGCCGGTCCAGCAGGTCCGCGACCGGCGCCCCCGTGTCCGCTGCCCGCGCCAGGTCCTGTCCCACCGAGACCAGGGGGCCGGGAAGCAGCGGGCGTCGCCACGCCCCGGCGGGGTCCGCCCCCAGCCGCAGCTGCTCGGCGACCGCCGACAGCTCCTCTCCCAGCCGCCCCCGCGTCGCGCGGGAGACCGCCGTGAGGCAGACGGGCACCGTCGCCCCGGCGCGGATGCCCGCGGCGAGTAGACCGATCACCACGGGCAGGTCGGCGGTCACCGGAAGCCGGTCGGGGCGGGCCCGGACCCTGCGGGCACGCACCCACAGGGCCACGCACGCCCCGACCACGAGTACACCCCCGAGCGCCCCGAACAGGGCCACCGCCATGACGAGCGAGAACACTCCCGCGAGGGTCAGCCCCAGCTGCCGGATCGGCAGCTCCCTCCGGTCCGCCCCGGGGGAGGGCGGCCGCAGTCTGCGTGCCGGCCCTCCCCCCATCAGCACCCACACACCAGCGGATCCGAGCACCGCCGCAGCCGTCAGGAACACCCGCCCCCCTCTCATCCGCCCACCACAGTGGCGGAACCGTCGTTCGGCGCCGGGCTGGACCACCCGTCGCGACCTGTGGCCCGCGGAGGGGCCTGGGAGGGCCCCGCGCACCCATGCGTCCACATCCGTGTTCTGTCAGCCCGGGCCAGGGACTTCCCCGCGTTTCAGGGGCCCAGGGGCCGTCTTCGCCCGATCGGAGGACCGCGGGACCGCGGACGCCTGTCAGAGCACGGAATCCGTGTCGGAGCGCGCGGCAGGGGACCGGGAGGACGCAAAAGCACGTCCTAGGGGACGGCGGTGGCCGAGCGCACCATACGCAGGGTCCACCAGGCTCCGAGAACGTCCAGGACCACCCCCGACACCAGACATGCCAGGCCCAGCAGCGTGGTGAACAGGAACGTCAGCGGCGACCCGCCCAGGCCGGCGGACATCACCACACCGACGAGCGGCAGGCCGGCCAGCACGATCGCGGTGGTGCGCGGGCCACTGGTACGCGCGTCGGCCTCGGCGCGCTGCTCCTCCTGTTCGGTGAGGTTCTCCGCCAGCGCGTCCACCACCTCGGCCAGGCCCGCGCCGGTGTCTGCGGCCACCTCCCAGCACACCGCGAGGTAGGCCAGCGCCCACAGGTCCGGGTCGCGATCGGCACCGCGCCGCAACGACTCAGCGTCGGTCACCGCACCCAGCAGCGGACCCGCCTCGGCGGCGGAGATCCGCAGGGCCTCATCCGGCGGCTGCCCGGCGCGCAACTCGGTGGCCAGTACCCGGCACAGCACCACCACCGCGCGGCGCCGCTCGGCCCCCTCGCCGGAACGGACCACCAGCGCCCTCCACCCCGGCAGCCGGCGCGTCCGGGGCCGGGGGCGGACCAGCACGGTCTCCAACCGGTTCCGTGGACTCCCGGGGACCAGGCACAGCAGTGACAGGGCCGCGACGCAGACCACCAGCACGGTCACCATCGGCGCCACCCCCCGCCCAGCCGGGCCACCACATCCTCCGCGCCCGGGTGCTCCCGGCGGACGCCGTCGGGGCCGAAGGACACCGCGGGTACCGCACGCACCAGCCCCGCCGGGGCGCGGTGCAGCACCCTCAGCTCGGCGAGGCGGCGCACTCCGGAGTCCCGGACCAGGTGCACGACCATGACCCGTGTGGCGGCCAGCTGGCTGTGTACGGCCGCCCGGTCCAGCCCGGCCGCGCATCCCAGCGCCTCCACCCGCGCGGGCACGTCACCGGCGCCGTTGGCGTGCAGGGTGCCGGCCCCGCCCGGATGCACGGCTTAACCACACACGGCCCGAACACACGGCCCGAACGGGACACACAACTCCCGGGACCGTGTTCTGTGTGGAAGGTCCCCGATGTCAAAGCCGCTGGTCATCATCTACGTTCGTCTCTCCCGTGACTCTGACGCGTCCACGTCCGTTGAATCCCAGACCGAAGCGTGCCGCGTGTACGCGGAAGCGCGCGGATGGGAAGTCCTCTTTGTGGCGGAGGACGTGGACGTCTCCGGAGCGTCGCGTCTAGAAGACCGGGAAGGCATGGCGGAAGTTCTGGAAGCCATGCCGCGCGCGGACTACGTACTTGCGGCCAAACTAGACCGCTACGCGCGGTCCGTCCTGGAGTTCTCCCGTCTGCTTAAAGCAGGGGATGACACGGGGGCCGTCCTCGTCACGGCGGACGGGACGTTGGCCCCGGAGACATCGCGTTTGATCGTTCACGTCCTGTCCGCGTTTGCGGAGTACGAGCGCGACATGATCCGCGCGCGTGTCGCCAGTTCCAAAACACACCTTCGCCGCGTTGGCCGCTGGCTTGGTGGGGCCGCTCCCTACGGATATCGCCTCGTCCGCCGCTCCGGTGGCGCATACCTAGACCTTGACCCGGAGTCCGCCGCCGTGGTCCGCGAATGCGCACGGCGCATCCTGGACGAGGGCGCGTCACTCACAAGCCTTATGTACGACCTGAACGAGCGCGGAGTCCCGTCCCCGGCGGACCACGCACGTATCCGGGACGGCCACAAGCCGCGCGGGACCAAGTGGTCCACGTCCACGCTCCGCGACGTCATGACGTCGTTGGCCGTGCGCGGTTGGATGCTCCAAGCGGCCCCCGACGGCAAGCGCAAAGCGCGGAACTTGCTCCCCGTCCTGGACGAGGACGGAGAGCCGCGCAAGATTGGTCCGGAGCTGTTGGCCCCGGACGTCCACGAGGCCGTCACGGCCAAGTTGAGCAAGCGTTCACGCGGGCAGAGCGCGGAGCGCTCCGGGAAGTCCGTCCTACTCCGCGTCGCCACGTGCCGCGTCTGTGGGGACCTGATGTATCGCCAGCGGAGGACAGAGCGGGGAAAGGACTTCTCTCTGTACGTCTGCCGGACCGGGGCCAAACGCGGAGGACACAAGGGCAACAACATCAACGCGAACGGACTTGAGACGGCCGTGGAGACCGAATTTCTCAAGGTGCTAGGCCGCTTCGACCTGATGAAAGAGGTTCGTACCGGGGGCCGTGACGTGTCCCGGGAGTTGCGACAGACCGCCACATCCATTGACCAGCTAGCAGGGAACCTAGCGGCCCTTCCCACCGGGGGCCGCGCGGCACAGGCCGTGGTTGGCCAATTGGAAGCCCTGGAACGCAAGTACGCAGAGCTAGAGGCGGAGGACGCTGTCCCCGCTGGCGTGGAGCACGTACCTACCGGCCGCACGATCGCGGACGAGTGGACGAGGCGAGACACGGCGGGCCGGAACGCGCTACTCCGGGAGTTCGGCGTATCGGCCACCGTGTCCCCGTACGTCCCCGGGACGCCGCGACAGTTCGACCCTTCCCGCGTTCACGTAGACGTTGCGGGGCCCGCATGGTGGCGTGAAAACCCGGAGGCCGCCGCCCTAGAAGACGCCGCGTAGCTCCGGCCCCCGTCTCCGGCCCCCGGGCCCCGTTCCCTCGTTCGTAGGGAGCGGGGCCCGTCGTCATGTCCGGCCCCCTCCGGCTCCGGAGCCGGGCCGCCTCGTCCAGGTCCCGGAGGGGCCCGTCCTCGTCCACCAGGCCGCGTCCGCGCTGTCCTCGTTCGCGGTCCGCCGTCCGGAACCTGGACGCCTCCGGCGGACCGCACGGCCGGACGGGGACGGTCCCCGGCCCCGCGAATTTTCCGGACTTCCCGCGAACGCTCCGGGCCGCCGGGACACACAACCGAGGGAGAACCGTGGACGAGGAGATACCGCCCTATGCGCGCAACGGCGATAGCAACAGCGACCGAATCAGAGATTATCAACGAACTTCGCAACGCCTACGTTTCTGCCCTGGACAATGTGTCCAGACTCTACGGAGTCCAGGCCAACGAGGTTCGCAAGCGGATTGATCTACACCGCGTGGTAATGGCGGAGGCATTGGCAGAATTTCCGTTTAACTCTCGCGTCGCCGCCGCTTTCGCGGAGGAATGCACGCCGCGCCAATGCCAGCGGAAGAATTGCCGGAATGACGCAACGTTGGTTTACAAGTCCGCTCCGGGGAAGCCGGTATTCTGCTCCAGGGCTTGTAAGTCTTGGGCATCAAAGGTGGGAGAATGGGACGGCCGCAGAAAGCAGCGTGAACGCGTGCTAGTGGACGCGTGAATTATAGAGGCCGCTCCGGGTTCCGGAGCGGCCTTTTTTGTGTCTGCCATAAAGTACCGGATGCCCTCCGTTCCGTCCCCTGGACGGCCCCGCGAACCGGCCACGGCCAAGCCTCCGGCGGAGGACGAGGACGAGGACGACGCGGCGGAGTAGCCGCCCTCCGGGCCCCGGGACCGCACGGACGCGTCACGGCGGAGCGGGGCCGCTGGCGACAATGTGTAATCGGACGGTAGCCCATCAGGTGACGGCGGGCGACGAATAGTTACATGATTGGTTACGGCACGTGTCGGAGCGGGTGCCCTCTGGCTTTGTGCGCGGAGACGCGCGTGACGCCTGTGACGAAGTGCTCTAGGCCACTCTCCGGGAAACGCCCTCTGACCAGGGATGGTGACGAAGTGACGATTTGAAGATGTTTTTTGGTATCTATAAGAAAACTCTAAGGAAATACAGAAGTACCGTCCGAAACGTCACTTCGTCACCGCCTCCGTCACCGCCTCCGGCTCCGGCCCCGCGAGCGGGCCCGCCGGACCTCGTCCCCGCGAACCGGAGGCGTCCAGCACGGTCCCCGGCCCCGGCCCTCCGGGACGAGGGCACGGGACCCCCTATGCCCTCTGTGCATCCACAGAATCCACACAGACGGCCCGTTGCTCCGTTTCCGAACACGGGTAAGGGTAGATCCATAGAAGCTGTTAGAATTGATCTGAGAGCTTCTATGTAGATCGTCCAGCGGTCCGGCCCTCATGTGTCCCGCGCTTCCCGCTCCGTCCTCGTCCAGGACGACGGAGAACGGCACGGACACGGCCCCGCGAACGGCCCGCCGGACCTCGTCCGCCTCGTCCGCGAACGGCCCCCGGCCCCGGTCCGGAGTGGCCTCCGGGACGGCCCCGCGAACCTGGACGAGGGACACGGCCCCGCCATATCCCTATGCGTCCACAAAATGCCCGTGGACGCCCGAACGAGGGCCCTCCGGAGTGGGATAGGCCCCGCCGATTCTAGGCCGGGAGAATTGATTACAAGGCTTTCCCGTTCGTTATGCGGCCCCGGCCCGGCTCCGGCCTCGTCCGTGGAGGGCCCTATGAACACCGGGACACAGAACTCTGTCGGGCAGCTTTCCGCCCGGCACGTTCCCGCAACCAACGGAGTTCTCCCGTGACCATTGATCTGTATACCCGCGTTATCGACGGCCTTACCTACGCCATCCACGGAGCCGCGACCCGACGCGACCCGAAGCAGGTTCCCGGCCTGATCGCTACCCGCGACGAGTTCGCCGCCCTTTACCCGGACCTCCGGGACGCCTACGTCCCCGCCGGGGAGCGCGACTAGTGGCCGTTTCCATCGGCCAGACGGGCCGCGTGACAGCCGCAATCGAGGAAAGGCGAAACGAGCTTCCGCCGGAGCTGGAAAAGCTGGCGACGGACGGGGACCTTTCCGAGCTTAAGCGCGTCGCCTCCGCGCTCAATAAGCGGCTCGTGGATCGACAGATGAAGGACGATCCCCGCGCCCTCGTCTCCGCGATTATGAAGGCAAAGAACGGCAAGTAAGCCGCCCTATTTCTGACTTCCAGCGCACGGCATGCCCGTAGCGCTGTTTCTATTTTGGAGGTGGCCACATGGCCAACACCATTCCGGTTTCCGACGTTATTAACGCATCGCTCGGACTGATCGAAGCCGAAAGCGTTCTAGGAAACCTCGTCTACCGTGACGCGGAGGCCGGGTTTGTTGGCGGAGTAGGTGACGCCGTCCGCGTCCGCGTGCCCAACGTGATTGAAGCCCAGAACGGCAGCGGGCAGGCCACCGTATTTACTGACATCGCGGAGGGGGCCGTCTCCGTCACTCTCACGGACGAGGCCTATTCCGCCGTCAAGCTCACAGACAAAGAGCTTTCGCTCAAGCTGGAGAACTTCGGTTCCCAGGTTCTCCAGCCGCAGGCGTCCGGCGTCGCGAAGTACTGCGAAAAGGCCATTGCGGGCGTGATGAACGCCCAGGTCAACGACGCGGCGAACACGCTTACCATTGACCCGGCTAACCCGCTCGCCGCGATCGCAAAGGCGGCGGCGGAGTTCACGCGTCGCGAGCTTTCCATGGACGGCCGCGTTCTGGTCATCGGGCCGGAGATGCTGGAAGCCTTTCTGAACCTTCCCGCCCTCCAGGATGTAGGTTCCGCCGGAGCGGACGAGGCCCTTCGTGGTGGAGAGTTGACCCGGCTTATGGGTTTCTCTGTTCGCGTTTCCCCCTATACCGAGGGGGCCGTTGCTTTCACGCGGGAAGCCTTCACGCTGGCGTGCCGGGCCCCGCTTCCCCCCGAGGGAGCCGGGTACGCGGAGACGCGCGCCTACAATGGCTATTCTCTCCGTTACCTCCGTGATTTCGACATTTCCGTCCGCGCGGACGTGTCCCTCATGGCGACGTTCG
The DNA here is from genome assembly GCF_056312425.1 of Nocardiopsis sp. TRM 82005. NCBI lineage: Bacteria > Bacillati > Actinomycetota > Actinomycetes > Streptosporangiales > Nocardiopsidaceae > Nocardiopsis > Nocardiopsis sp. TRM 82005. The sequence goes on along the minus strand of NZ_JBWDTQ010000027.1, from coordinate 15,842 downwards.
TTGGGGCCGCCGTAATGGACCCCCGACGGTTCATGGCTTTCGCGGTTGCTACTGCGGCTTAGTCATCCGCGAACCTTCATAAATTGGCCCCGGGATATTCTCCCGGGGCTTTTCTGCTGTGATCCTGGAGTTCCCTTGTCTGACATTAACCGCCGTTGTATCCGTCCAGGATGCCAGCGGGAAAAGACTAATGACGGTCGCAATCCTGGACATTCTCACGCCTATTGCAGTGTCTCGTGTTTCATGGCGCATCATGCGGCCGTGGCCATTGTGCGCCGTACCAACGCGCCCTATGGGCGGGATAGGAGCCGAGACGCCCGCGCAGTGACGCACGCGTTTACCGCGTTGGACGCGCTTTCAGAGGGTGATGTCTTGGACCGCGTTGTCTATGAACAAGTCCGTGCCATTCATCACGCGTGGATTCCACGACGAACACGAACACGCAAGCCAGAGCAGCATCCGCGCGCGTGATCCGTGGCGTTTCCCCTGGTCAGGGGGTGGCGGGGGGGTCCCCGATCGACGGGGAAGCCTCCTCGGTCCGGGGTAGCGACTCTGGGTGTGTACGAGTCTGGCCTTTTCCTTGACCAGTACTGATCAGGACGAACACGCGGACCAACGCGCGCACATTACACGCGCGCACGCGTGGCACGGCCGTTCCGCTCCGCCGGAGGACGCGGCAACGTGCCGGACGCGGACGGGGCCCATGCCGGGGCCGTGTCGGTACGGTCCCGGCCCCGTGCCGCTGGCGTTACCGCCTCGTCCCGGACGCCGTTCCGGTCCCGTGCCGCTCCGCCACGTCCAGGGCGGCAACCGTGCCGGAGCATGCCGGGCCGTGCCGGGGCCCTCGTCCACCAGGCGGACGAGGGCCGGAAAGCGGCAACCCTGTGAACAGTCGTTATGCCGCTCGTTCCGGAAATTCTTGTCTCTGGCCCCCGCGCTTACCGCTCCCGTGCCGCCCTCCGGGGCCCGTTCCGGCCGTGCCGCTGGACGAGGTCCCCCGTGCCGGGCCCGTGCCGCCGTTGCCGCTGGCCTCGTTCCGCCGTTCCGGCCGTGCCGCCTCGTGTGCCGTCCCGTGCCGGGACACGGGCCGCCTCCGGGCCCAACCATGAACACCGCCACGGACGTACGCCCGTGGCCGGAGGGGGAAGCATGACCTACGTCAACGAACCGACCGTGTCCAAACCGTGCGGTCGTTGTGGCCTCGTGAAACCGCTTACGGCGTTCGCGCGTCACGCGGGGACACGGGACGGACGCCGTTACGTCTGCAAAGCATGTTCCGCCGCGAAGAACACGCGGCCCGCACGCCGTCCAGGTGGACGAGGGCCCGAACGCGCGGACGGACCTCGTCCCGCTCCGGGGCCGGTCGTGGACGTGGACCCGTGGGCCCATGCTCCGGCGGTTGGGCCGTTCACGGTGACGGTCCGCCGCGTGGAGCCGGTACCGCTATCCGTCCGGTTCCCCGCGTGCTCCCGGTCGTGCGCTACGGCCGTTGTGGAGCGCGTGGCCCCGCCGGTCCGTCCGGACGTCCGTCCGGACGAGCGCGGAGCGGGTCACCGTGCGATCCTCCGGCCCGCACGGACGGTCGTTGGCCCGGCGGAGACGGCGGGCCCGTGCGAGGAATGCGGGGCCACGGTGGACGAGGTCCGCCGCGTGGCTATCGGCTCCGTCGTGGACGAGGCGGACGAGTAGTGAACGAGGGGACGCGCTCCACGCGGGACGCGTCCCCTCGTTTTTTGTGCCTGGAGTTGATCAGTACCGGTCAAACAGACGCACCCCATTTGACCAGGGGAAATCCCGAACAGCCTTACCCGCGTGTGGGCGTCCGGAGAACGGGGCCCAACGCGGCACGGTGCGATACAGAGCTTTATAGCGCTATACAACAATCCGTGACGGTTTGGTAACCGACTAGACCACGAAGGTCCCCTTCCCGGGGAGCGTCTTGACCAATTCCCGGTCCCGGAGTTCCTTCGTGGCACGCCGGGCCGTCCCGATGGCGACGCCGTACGTCTCGGCTAGTTCCCTCTCCCCGGGAAGCTTCGCCCCTGCTGGCAGGTCTCCAGCCGCGATGCGGGCCGCGATGTAGTCGGCAAGTTCGGCGTACACGTAGGCGTCTGCTGATGGCTCAAAGTCGGGAACTCCACTCATGAGAGCACCGTAAGACGCCTTTGAGCTGCACAAACGCCCCGATAGCTCTATGCCGCTTCATAAAGCGGTATGGAGCACGTAAGGTAGGTGCTCCGCACACGCGGAACCCCGGCAACGTGCTGTTACACGTTCCGGGGCGTGGTCCACCTGGAGAAAGCAGGCAGACAGTGAAGACCCTAACGTCCCTTTTGGCTTTGATCCTCCGGGTCCTCCGGCCGTCCCGTGGCGTCCACCGTGCGCCGTTGGCGGTCCGTCGTGACGTTCAGGACGAGGCACGCGCGAACCGCGTACGGAAGTACGCCCGGCCGCTCCCGGCCTGGCCGTCCGGCCCCGGGTTCGACACCGTGACGGAGGCAGCGGACGCCGTCCCGGCCGTCCCCGCTCCACGCCGTCCGGCGGACAAGGCTCCGGCCGTCCTCGTTCCCGTTCCTGCCGACTACGTCCGCGTTGTGGACCCGGAGGCCGTGGCCGTCCCGGCGGAGCTTGTCCGGGGCCACTTCCGCGATTGGGAGCGGAGGCAGGCGCGGGCCCGCGTGGCGCGTGCGGACCGCTCCCGGTTGGGACTCGCCGTGTTGGCCGATCTCTCCGCGTACGTGAACGAGGGGGCCGCGTGAACGCCCACGAGGACGCCCTAGACACCAACGACACGACGGAGGACACCGTGTCCGTGACCCGCATTGACGCGCGCGTGGACGAGCTAGACGCGATCCTCCGCCGTCCGGGCCATCCCGCACACGCGGGTATCCGCCTCCGGCAGTGCGACCGGATCTTTAGCGCGATCGACCGCCACATGCGCGACGGCGGGCCGGGCCCGTCCGGCTGGCGGGCCGCTCCGTCCAGCGCGGTTGTGTGCCTCGTGGCCACAAGCGCGTATGACGCACTCTCGGAAGCCCTCCGGGAGCGCGGCGGAGTCGTGGCCGCGCGGGCCACGCTGGAAGCCGCACGGCTGGAATGGGAGCGGCTGGACGGGTTCGCCCGGGACGGCATGTTTCCCGACCCGTGGACGCGCTAGCCGTGTCCCGCTCCCGTGCCTCGCTGATACTGGACGCAACCACGACCGCGAACGCCCCGGCCCTCGGACTTACACCCCCCGACATGGAGAACAGCATGACCGACACCGACCGAATCAACGGCCTTTCCATGCTTGTCACGGACCTCGTGGCGGACCTCGTGGCCGACGGCCGCATGACGGAGGACGAGGCGGAGCGCTGGACGCGGGACGCGGACGCCATCGCGTCCGGTGACCCGGAGCGCATCACGCACGGGTAAGCCGCCTCCGCGCACCGCGTACGGGCCCCGGGGACGCCCGGGGCCCCCTTTTCCCCTTACGTGTGTGGTTAGGCCGGACACCCGCCTTCCTGACCGGTGTTCAGAGCACCCAGCAGCGACACGATCTCCGGTCCGCGCGCCTCGCCCACCACCAGCCGGTCCGGGCGCATCCGCAGCGCCTGCCGCACCAGGGTCTCCAGGGACACCTCGCCGCTTCCCTCGATATTGGCCGGTCGGGTCTGGAGCCGGACCACGTGCGGGTGGTCGGGCCTCAGCTCGGGGGAGTCCTCGGCCAGTACGACCCGCTCCCCCGGATCCACCAGGGACAACAGGCTGGACAGCAGGGTGGTCTTGCCCGTGCCCGTCCCCCCGCTCACCAGGAACGGCGCCCGGGCCGCCACCAGGGCCCGGAGCAGCGCGGCCCCGCACGGGGTCACCGTCCCCCTCCCGGCCAGGTCCTCCAGGGTGAACGCACGCCGGGGCGGCAGCCGCAGGGACACGCACGCTCCTGAGGGCGCCACCGGCGGCAGCACCGCGTGCAGACGAGCACCTCCGGGCAGCCGGGCGTCCACGTAGGGCACGGCCGCGTCCAACCGCCGCCCCGCCTGTGACGCCAGCCGCTGGGCCAGGCGGCGCACCTCGTCCGCCGACTCGAACCGCACCCCGGCCCGGCGCAGACCGCCGCCGTCGTCCACCCACACCTCGTCGGGGCCGTTGACGAGGATGTCGGTGACCCCCGAGGTCATGAGCTCCTCCAGCGGCCCGGCACCGGACAGGTCGGCGGCCAGGCGGCGGGTCATGGACAGCACCTCGGTGTCGCCCAGCGGCCCTCCCTCCGCACGCAGCGCCGCCGCGACGCTCGACGGGCTCACCGGTACCCCGGAGGCCACCAGGCGGTTACGCACGGCCTCCACCAGCGCGCTCACCGGGCCGCCTCCGAGGAGGGCAGTCCCGCCACGATCCGGTCAGCGAACCGGGCCAGGGGCGAGCGGGGCCGGCGGGCGGGAACCTCTCCCGCGGCCAGCAGGCGCGCCAGCCCCGGCTCGGGTGGCAGGTCGGCGCCCAGGCCCACCCTCAGCGTGTTCGCCACCACGTCCGCGCTCAGCTCCCCCCGGGCACCCCGTACCACCAGCCGCACGGCCCGAGCCTCGTCCCGCAGCCGGGAGAGCACCCTCGTCGCCGCCACCACCGACGGCACGTCCGCCGGGACCACCAGCAGCACCAGGTCGGAGCGGTTCAGGAACACGGTGGTGGCCGGATCGAAGGAGCGCGGCAGGTCGGCCACCACCAGGTCGGTGCCCTCCCTCGCCGAGGACAGGACCGCGCGTACCGCCCCGACCGGCAGCGGATCCGCCGGCTCCCTCCCGCGGGTCCAGGTGAGCACGGACACCCGGGGGGTGCCCGGAAGCCCGGCGCGCAGGTCGCGCCAGCGCACCCGGCCGCTCCTTCGCAGCAGGTCCTCCCAGCCGGTCCGCCGCCGGGGCCCGGGGGCGGAACCGTGGTCGCAGCCGAGGTAGAGGTCGGCACCGCACCCGAGCGGGTCGGCGTCCAGCAGGGCGGTGGAGCGCCCGGTCCGCTCACCGGCCAGGGCGAGGGCGACCGCGGTCAGACTGGCTCCGGCGCCTCCCCGGCCCCCGACCACGGAGACGGTGGGCGCCGGTGCTCTGGCCGGGGCCGACGCCCTCGCCAGCAGGTCCACCAGCACGGGCTCGTCCCGGGGCAGTAGGAGAAGGCGCTGTCCTCCTGCGGCCGTGGCCTGGGAGTCGCGGGCCTGGGGGGCTCGGACTTGGGAGTCGCGGGCCACGACCACGTGGTGGCCCGGCGGGGGGTCCGTGTTCCGCAGGACCGTGCGCAGGTCGGCACCGACCACGACGAGAGGGGCGTGTGGCCACAGACTCAGCGCCCGGTCGAGTGTGTGCGCGACGGCGACCTCGGTGGATGCCGCGGTGGCCAGCCTGAGGAGGTCGTCGAGAAGGAGGGGGTCGGCGGTCGCGAGCAGGGGTCGGTGCTGGACGTCCATGGGACCTTCCGGATCAGGAGGAGCTCTCCTTGACCTTCGCCGACCCGGAGGCACAAAAAAAGCCCCGTCCGGAAGCTGTGGACAACTCCGGAGGGGATCGGACGCACGAGGGCCGGAAGAAGGGCCGTGGGTCCGCGGCTCGCGGGCGGGTTCACCTGACGGGCGGGATGCGTACACGGGGGCGAATACGCATCCCCGCCCGACAGGCGAGAGGAGCGGACGCGGGCCCGCCTTCGCCGGGGGAGCGAAGGCCGCCACGCGGGTTCCGGTTCCGGGGGGTCGAACCGGATCCGCTCTCCGGTGAGGGTCTGTGGAGAGGCGCGCTCTCGTGACCACCGAAAGACCAGACTCGCTGACGTTCTCCCAAGAGGACGCATCCGCCAAAACGCGAAATGGGGCGCGTTGGGCGGGACGGCGAAGCGGCGTGGGCCGGTCCTCCGGAGAACGACGGAACAGACGGTACCACGTGGTGCTGTGTATAGGTTCGGGAATCCAGGAGAAAAACTTGGGTAAACCACCTTTTCGTAGCCGGAACCCCAGCGTAGAAAGAAAGCAGTTGGTGGCTCAGACCCACCCCGACGCGTCAGCCGGGAACCCACGCGCCACCTGGCCCCGTGAGGCCCGTCTAGGCCGGACGACTTGATGTCTCGCCCGGTCAGACTAAGAACACGGACGCCTGATAACCCGGTGGGACGCGCCGGAGACGGCGCCCCGCAAGACAGGACGGGGCGTCGTCCCGCTTGTGCGCGCACGGGTACGTCGCAATCCCGTGCCATTCGCACGCCAGGAAGCGTGACACAAACGAGACCTTTTGTCGTCGTTGCGCGTGAGTCGGGAAGTGATTGGCCCCCACCTTTTCAGTGGGGCACAACTGTCTTTTGGCGAAGGCGGTATCCGTTCCGCGCCTCACGCACGCATTCGGGCCTCACGCGGACGCTCCCGCGCCCCATCCGGCGTCCGAGCACGCACACGGTCCCGTCCGTCCGCTCACCGCCTTGCGTTCAACCGCGCTTGAGGGCCTCGCAGGTAGCCAGCGAGTCCTGCGCGCCGGCGCGGACCGCGCGGCAGCAGTACACCACCCACCCGGCCACACCTTCCGGGGTGCCGCCCATGTACCCGCGCAGCGCCGGGCCGTACTCGTCCCGCAGCGTCTGGTGTCCCAGTTCCGACGTCACCAGCGATTTCGGGTCCAGCCCGCGTTCGACCAGGGTCAGCCGTTCCGCCGCGCGCGCCACCAGGCCGTCACCCCACCCGAACGGACGGACGGCCATCAGCTCGCCGTGCACCAGGGCCGACGTCACCAGCGCGGGAACCGTCGTACGGGCACCCAGTAGCGAGTACAGGCCCTCCAGCCGGGTCAGCGCCACCTCCGGAGCCGGGGCCGGGCCGAGCTCCAGCGGGTCCTCGACCCGCTCCCCGGCCGTCCGCGGGCGGCCCAGCGCGTCCTCGGACACCGCGTCCGCCGCGGCGAGGGTGTGCAGCCGGGCCAGCGCCTGGCGCGGCGCCTTCGGCCAGGTGTCCACCAGGGTCCCCAGTTCCCCGGACACCCGCAGCGCGCCCTTGATACGCGTGTCGTACACGTGTCCTTCGCGGACCTCGTCCATCGAGACCTCGGCGCCCTCCAGCGCCGCCGAAGCGCACGCGCCGCGCAGGGCGGACTCCATGGACACATCACTGCTGCGGCGGCGCAGCACGCGGTGTCCCAGCAGACGGTCGACCAGGGTTCGTGTCTCGGCGACCGCGTCCGCCACACCGGGCAGTTCGGCGATCCGGGCCAGTGGGTCGGACGCGGAGGCAGAAGTCGATTGGCTCACGGGGAACAACACTACGCGCCGGTAACACCGGCTGCCTCCACCGACGCCCCGCGACCGCTCGTCGCAGCCGGGCGACCGTTCGCCGCCCGTTCATCGCGTCTCCGGACGCCCCCGCCGCTGTACGGCGACCCGGTTGTTCACGCGGTATCGCACCACATGATTAATTGGGTGTGAACAGCCTACGTAAGGAGAATCACAGTGGCCGACAGCACTCCCCCGAGCCAGGAGACACTGTCCAACCTTCTCCACGAGACGCGCAGTTTTCCCCCGCCGGAGAACCTCGCCGCCAACGCCAACGTCAAGGCCGACGCATACGCCGGGGCCGAAGAGGACCGTCTCGCCTTCTGGGAGGAGCAGGCCCGCAGGCTGCACTGGGACCAGCCCTGGGACACCGCCCTGGAATGGAACCCGCCCTACGCCAAGTGGTTCGTCGGCGGCAAGCTCAACGCCTCCGTCAACTGCGTGGACCGCCACGTGGCCAACGGTCTGGGCGAGAGGGTCGCCTACTACTGGGAGGGCGAACCCGGCGACACCCGCACCATCACCTACGCCGAACTCAAGGACATGGTGTCCCAGGCCGCCAACACCATGACCGAGCTCGGGGTCCGCAAGGGCGACCGCGTCGCCATCTACATGCCGATGATCCCCGAGACCGTCGTGGCCATGCTCGCCTGCGCCCGCATCGGCGCCGTCCACATGGTCGTGTTCGGCGGATTCTCCGTGGACGCCCTCGGTCAGCGCCTCGACGACAGCCAGGCCAAGCTCGTCGTCACCGCCGACGGCGGTTACCGCCGGGGGAAGGCGAGCGCGCTCAAGCCCACGGTGGACTCCGCGGTCGCCGACCGCCCCGCGGTCGAGAAGGTCCTCGTCGTCCGCCGCACCGGCCAGGACGTCGAGTGGACCGAGCGCGACGTGTGGTGGCACGAAGCCGTGGAGTCCCAGAGCACCGAGCACACCCCGGAGGCGCACGACGCCGAGGACCCGCTGTACATCATGTACACCAGCGGCACCACGGCCAAGCCGAAGGGCATCCTGCACACCACGGGCGGCTATCTCACCCAGACCTCCTACACCCACTGGGCGGTCTTCGACCTCAAGCCCGAGACCGACGTCTACTGGTGCGCCGCCGACATCGGCTGGGTGACCGGCCACTCCTACATCGTGTACGGCCCGCTCTCCAACGCGGCCACCACGGTCCTGTACGAGGGCACTCCGGACACCCCGCACAAGGGCCGTTTCTGGGAGATCGTCGAGAAGTACAAGGTCACCATCGCCTACATGGCGCCCACGGCGATCCGTACCTTCATGAAGTGGGGCGACGAGATCCCCGCCAAGTACGACCTGTCCAGCCTGCGTGTCCTCGGATCGGTGGGCGAGCCCATCAACCCCGAGGCCTACGTCTGGTACCGCAAGAACATCGGTGGTGACCGCACCCCGGTCGTGGACACCTGGTGGCAGACCGAGACCGGCGCCATCATGGTCAGCCCCCTGCCGGGCGTGACGTCCGGCAAGCCCGGCGCCGCCATGCGCGCCATCCCGGGCATCGCCGCCGACGTCGTGGACGAGGAGGGCAACTCCGTTCCCGACGGCGAGGGCGGTTTCATCGTCGTCCGCGAGCCGTGGCCGTCCATGCTCCGCGGCATCTGGGGTGACCCCGAGCGCTACAAGGACACCTACTGGTCGCGCTTCGAGGGCCTGTACTTCCCCGGAGACGGCGCGAAGAAGGACGAGGACGGCGACATGTGGCTGCTGGGCCGCGTGGACGACGTCATGCTCATCTCCGGACACAACCTCTCCACCACCGAGGTCGAGTCCGCACTGGTCTCGCACCCGCGTGTGGCCGAGGCCGCGGTCGTCGGCGCCACCGACAAGGTCACCGGGCAGGCCATCGTCGGCTTCGTGATCCTGCAAGGCGGCGAGGAGGAGGTTCCCGAGGACCTGGTCCAGGAGCTGCGCAACCACGTCGGCGCCTCGCTCGGTCCGATCGCCAAGCCCGCCCGGCTCCTGGCGGTCCCCGAGCTGCCCAAGACCCGCTCCGGCAAGATCATGCGGCGCCTGCTGCGCGACATCGCCGAGAACAGGGCCATCGGCGACACCTCCACACTGACCGACTCCTCGATCATGGAGGTCATCGCCAAGCAGATGCCGTCCGCCAAGCAGGAGGGCTGAGCGTGCGGTCCGGACGGTCCGCACGCCGCGAGGGGCGTGCCTCCGCCTGACGGGAGACCGCGGCGCCCCGGCCACGGGCCGGGGCGCCGCCCCGTTCCCACTCACCCGTGTGACGAAACCCGGCGACGTCATTGTGCGTGCCGTGAGAGACATGGGAGATGGGGTATGTGCGAGGATGCGGAGGATCATCCGTGCGTTCGGACCGAGAGAAGGGAACCCCCACGATGGCGGACAAGCCGGGTACCGGTGCACCTGGCGCCACCAGGGACACCGACCGCTCCATCAGCGAACTGGTCTCAGACGCCACGGGCAACATCTCCAGGTTGGTGAGCCTGGAGATCAGGCTGGCCAAGATGGAGGCCAAAGCCGACGCGGTCCGTGTCGGCAAGGGCGCCACCGGTTTCGTGATCGTCGGGGTCCTCGCCCACATCTTCATCATCCTCCTCTCGGTGACCGTCGCCTTCGCCCTGTACGAGTTGTTCGGTCTGCCCGTGTGGGCCTGCCTCGGCATCGTCACGCTCGCCTACCTGCTGCTCATCGTGGCCTTCGGGCTGTACGCCCTCACCAACTTCCGTAAGCGTGAGGGCCTGCGGCGCACCACGCTGACCACCTCGCGCCTCAGCGGCATCCTGCGCGGTGACATCCGCCCGCCCGGGAACTCCGTCGACACCGCCGGCTCCGTCGAGGCGTCCGCCCCCGCGGCACGGTAGTCCCGCTCAGTGTTGGACGACTCCGCCGCCTACGTCGACGGCCCCTGGAGCCACCGGACCGTAAGCGCCGCGGGGGCCCGGTTCCACGTCGCCGAGGCCGGTGAGGGACCGCTCGTACTCCTCCTGCACGGCTTCCCCCAGTTCTGGTGGGCCTGGCGTTCCCAGCTGAGCGCGCTCGCCGCCGCCGGTTACCGTGCGGTCGCCGTCGACCTGCGCGGCTACGGCGCCAGCGACAAGACCCCGCGCGGCTACGACCTCGTCACCCTCGCCCAGGACACCGCCGGGCTGGTCCGGGCGCTCGGATCGCAGGACGCGGCCGTGGTGGGGCACGGTGTGGGCGGCCTCGTCGGATGGACCATGACCGCCTACCACCCGGGAGCCGTGCGCGCCCTGACCGCGGTGTCGTCGCCGCACCCGCGCGCCACCGCGCGAGCCCTGGTCTCCGGCGGACCGGGGGTCCGTCACATGCTCAAGGCCCAGATCCCCATCCTTCCCGAGCACCGGCTCCTGGCCGACGGGTGCGTGCGCCTGGGCGACCTGCTGCGGGAGTGGTCCGGGCCCGGTTGGCCGGACAGCGAGGCCGAGGAGCGCTACCGCCGCGCCTTCGCCATCCCGAAGGTCTCCCACTGCTCCCTGGAGTGCCACCGCTGGATCTTCCGGTCGCGGTGGCGCACGGACGGCCTCCGCTACTACGCCAGGATGCGCACGCCCGCGCGCGTCCCCGTCCTCCAGATCCATGGTGACCTCGACCCGGTCTTCCCGCCCGAGACGGCACGCGCCTCGCGGCGCATGGTCACGGGGGCCTACCGTTGGAGGCGGATCCCGGATGCGGGACACTTTCCGCACGAGGAACGTCCCGATGAGTTCTCCCAAGCACTCGTGGAGTGGCTGGCGGAGGCCTCTCCGGGGGAGGCGGACGGAGCCCTCGGGGGCGAGGGGGAACGGCGGTGAGGCACTGATGACGACAGAACCCGCGAACGGACACACCGAGCAGGCCCCCGGCCACCGGGGCCGGGCCGGCGGCCGGGACCGCAACACCACCGGTCAGGCGCAGAACCAGCGGCCCCGGGACCGCTACGGACGGCCGATGCCCCACGGGAGCGAGGGCGAGGTCGAGCGGGTCCCCGACGACGCCGTGTTCTCCGCCGCCGAAGGCCTGGAAGAGGCCCAGAACCTGCTTGACGGGGGATACGCTTTCACCGCCCACGAAGTTCTCGAAGCCGTGTGGAAGTCCTCGCCCGACCCGGAACGGGAGCTGTGGCGCGGCCTCGCCCAGACGGCGGTGGGCATCACCCACGCACAACGCGGCAACACGGTCGGCGCCGCACGTCTGCTGAGGCGGGGCGCGGACCGGGTGGAGCCGTTCGGTCCGGACGCTCCGCACGGGGTGGACGTGGCCGGTGTGGCGGCGTTCGCCCGTGCCCTGGCCGACGACCTGGACGCCGGACGCGCCCAGCCGGGCGACGGTATCGATCCCTCGGGGATGCGGCTGCTCGGACGGTAGCCCGTGGGCGCGCCGAAGGGCCGACGGCACCCGGGCGCCCGTGGGAGGAGGCGGCCGCGACGGAGCGGGCGCACACGGCCGCCGGTTCCCGGCGGCCTCTCCAGCCTGCTGAGAGTGCGGTACCTCTGAGGCCAGTGGGATTTGTGTGGCCAGTGGTGCTTATTCCTTTTTATAGCCTTATGTGGGCTTTAGCGTTAACATCGTGTTGCGGCATTATACGATGTTATGTAAGTCGAATATTGCCAATAAAGTCATTTATCCTCTTTCTGGGTCACCGGGAGATCACATCTTCGGATTGTCTTGAAGAACACCCGGGCCGGGCCTCACCTTTTTTCCGTGTCGTGCGTAGAATCCCCGGATCACCGCCCGTGATTACGCGGCACGGGCGGTACGCACCACAACCAAAGGTGGCACCGCTTCGACCCCGCCAAGCGTGCCGTCGGGCCAGCTCAGGCTCCTTCCGGACGGCGGTACGTCCACAGCTGCGCGCGGGAACGCCGCCCCTACGGCGAGCCGTTCCGTGCGTTTTCCGGTGGACGGGGCCGAAAAGGTCGTGCCCGTCTCAAGGAGGACGGATTGTCTGGGCTCAACCTCGCCGCTGAAAGCGGCATGGCCCTATCACTGGCAGGCACCGACTTCACCCTCGTCATCATCGTCATGGTGGTGGCCCTTCTGGCGCTCGCCGTCGCGGGAATGCTGGTACGTGAGGTCCTCGCCGCAGAGCAGGGCACAGAGCGAATGCGCAACATCGCGGTCGCGGTGCAGGAAGGAGCGGCGGCCTACCTCAAACGACAGTTCCGTACCCTCGCGGTCTTCGCCGTCGTCATCCCGCTCCTGCTACTCCTGCTCCCCGCCGATTCCTGGGCCATCGCCATCGGCCGGTCGGTCTTCTTCGCCCTCGGCGCCCTGCTGTCGGCGGCGACCGGCTTCATCGGCATGTGGCTCGCCGTACGCGGCAACGTGCGGGTCGCCGCGGCCGCCCGGGGCGGTAACGACGCCGCCAACCGCACCGCCATGCGCATCGCCTTCCGCACCGGCGGTGTGGCAGGCATGATCACCGTCGGCCTCGGCCTGTTCGGCGCGGCCGCCGTCGTCCTCCTCTACCGGGGCGACGCACCCATCGTCCTGGAGGGCTTCGGCTTCGGCGCGGCACTCCTCGCCATGTTCATGCGTGTGGGCGGCGGAATCTTCACCAAGGCCGCGGACGTCGGAGCCGACCTCGTCGGCAAGGTCGAGCAGGGCATCCCCGAGGACGACCCCCGCAACGCCGCCACCATCGCCGACAACGTCGGCGACAACGTGGGCGACTGCGCCGGCATGGCCGCGGACCTCTTCGAGTCCTACGCGGTCGTGCTCGTGGCCTCGCTGATCCTGGGCCGGGTCGCCTTCGGCACCGAGGGCCTGGTGTTCCCGCTCCTGGTCCCCATGATCGGCGTACTCACCGCCATCATCGGCATCTTCCTGGTCGCTCCCCGCGCCCGGGACAGGACGGCTATGTCGGCGATCAACCGCGGCTTCTTCATCTCCGCGGGGATCTCCGCCGTGCTCGTCATCGGCACCGCATTCTGGTACCTGCCCGGCAGCTTCGACGGGCTGTCCGGTGTCAGCCCGCAGGTCCTGGACGAGATCGAGGCGGCCGGAACCAACCCGGACCCGAGGTTCATCGCCGTCGCGGCGGTCCTCATCGGCCTGGTGCTCGCCGCAGCCATCCAGCTGCTCACCGGCTACTTCACCGAGACTGACCGGCGTCCCGTCCGCGACATCGGTGAGAGCTCCGAGACCGGCGCGGCGACCGTCATCCTCTCCGGCATCTCCGTCGGACTGGAGTCGGCCGTCTACTCCGCCCTCCTCATCGCGGGCGCGGTCTACGCCGCGTTCCTGCTCGGGGGCGGCTCCATCACCCTGAGCCTGTTCGCCGTCGCCCTCGCCGGGACCGGCCTGCTCACCACCGTCGGCATCATCGTGGCGATGGACACCTTCGGCCCGGTCTCCGACAACGCCCAGGGCATCGCGGAGATGTCCGGCGACATCGAGGGCGGGGGCGCGGACATCCTCACCGGGCTCGACGCCGTCGGCAACACCACCAAGGCGATCACCAAGGGCATCGCGATCGCCACCGCGGTCCTGGCCGCGACCGCGCTGTTCGGCGCCTTCCGCACCTCGGTGCAGGCGCAACTCGGCGACGCCGACGCGTTCTCGCTCTCGCTGGACCAGCCCGACGTGCTCGTCGGCGTCATCATCGGCGCCAGCGTGGTGTTCTTCTTCTCCGGACTGGCCATCATGGCGGTCGGCCGTGCGGCGGGCCGCGTGGTGCTGGAGGTGCGCAACCAGTTCCGCACCCGTCCGGGGATCATGGACGGCACGGAAAAGCCCGAGTACGCGCGGGTGGTCGACATCTGCACGAAGGACTCCCTGCGTGAGCTGATCACCCCGGGCCTACTGGCGGTCCTCGCGCCGATCGCGGTCGGCTTCGCCCTGGGCTACGCGCCGCTGGGCGCGTTCCTCGGCGGCGCCATCGCCGCGGGCGTGCTCATGGCGGTCTTCCTCGCCAACTCCGGAGGCGCCTGGGACAACGCCAAGAAGCTCGTCGAGGACGGCCACCACGGCGGCAAGGGCTCGGTGGCCCACGAGGCCACGGTCATCGGCGACACGGTCGGCGACCCCTTCAAGGACACCGCCGGCCCCGCCATCAACCCGCTGCTCAAGGTCATGAACCTCGTCGCGCTGATCGTGGCGCCCAGTGTGGTGATCTACGCGGACAACGTCGTCCTTCGCGTGGTGGTGACCGCGGTGGCGGTGGGTGCGATCGTCGGCGCGGTCCTGTGGTCCAAGCGCCGCGGCGCGGGCACCGAGACCGACCTCGCCGAGACGGACGGCCGGTCCGCGCCCAAGGGCGCTCCCCAGGCCGGGGGCGGTGACGCCGATCCGCAGGAGGACGCCTCCTCTGGCGGGGCCACCCGTGCGAAGGACGGCGCGGTCGACCCCGGCGCGGACGACCGCAGGGAGGAGGCCCGTGCCGGGGACGGCAAGTAGGTAGGAGGACCTCCGCCTCCGGGGAGCGTCCGGAGCCTCCGAGGTGGCGCGTGGACCTAGGGAGTGTTTTTTAGAAGGCTTTCGGGTCAGTGAGCGGCCGTTTGGGCCGTCTCTCGCAAGACGGTGTGCGAAGTTCAGCCTGGTCGTGCTTCACGAGCGCGCAGGCGTAGCGAGAGGCAGCCCGGTGGACGCGAGCCCGAAATGATGCAAAAGACACGCCTAGGTGCGGCCGCCCGGGAACTCCCGGGCGGCCGCACCCGTGCGCGTGACCGCACCTAATCTGGAACCACGGGGACGAACCAGCACACACGCTGGTCGTGTCGACAACCGAAGGAGTGGTTCCCGGTGTCCGGGATGAAGGGACTGTTCGTCATCGTGGCGATCATGGTGGGGTTCATCGGCGCGCTCGCCGTCGTCGCGACGAGCCTGGCCTCATGAGCGGCACGCGCACGCTGCTGCTGATGCGGCACGCCGAGGCCGAGAACGGGTACGGGCTCCAGGACCCCGACCGCTCCCTCACCGACCGGGGGCGCGGCCAGGCGGAGGCGGTCGGGCGCCTGCTCACCGGGTTGGGACACGTACCGGACCACGTGATCTGCTCCACGGCCGAGCGCACCCGTCAGACCCTGGACGGGGTGCTGGGAGCGATGCGGCCCGTGCCCCGGCCGGAGGTGGACTACTCCGAGGCCGCCTACTCGTCCGGGGTGGACACGCTCCTGGAGCTGGTGAACTACGTCGACAGCGACGCGGAGACGGTCCTGGTCGTGGCGCACAACCCGACGGTGGCGCAGCTGGCGGCGTCCTTCGTGGGAAACGGGGCCCTGACGGCCTACGCACCGTCCACGGTCGCGGCCGTTGAACTGGAGGTGGAGTGGCTGTACGCCGCACCGGGGAACGGCACGGGCAAGCTGTTGAACTAGCGTGACCCAGGTCACGCGAAGTTCGAGTTGCCGAACCACGGGAGCGGGGGTAATGTTCTCCGAGTCGCCTTCGAAGGGCCCAAGGCCACGAGGAGCCGCGACACTCCTTCCGGCGAAACGAACGCGGGTTCTTCGCGGGCGTGCCGGATCCCCTTGAAGTTCAAGGAACCCTCTCCGAGTTGAACTGGTTCAGGCAGTGTTCTTGATCCGGTAAGCTCAGGGGGCGCTCCCAAGGAAACGCGGAAGCGAAACGGGCTT
>NZ_JBWDTQ010000026.1:0-125862 GCF_056312425.1 Nocardiopsis sp. TRM 82005 | reverse complement strand
GGTTTTTCTTAAGGAGGGGAAGGGCTCTTTCGGGGTTCTTCTCCTCCTTTTTTGTGTCTGGGCTTGCGCGTTTGTGAAAGGCTTGTTGTCGGCCTCGCCGCAGGGGTTTTGGTAGGGCCTCCGGCGGACCTCAGCCAGGCGCCCGTAGGGCTGACCGTGGCGGCCCGCCGTATGGGGTTTTGGTGGGGCTTCCCGGTGGTCGGCGCCCGACATTCGTGTACCCCCGGCTCCAGAGGGTGTGGGACACGTTCCCGGGAGCGCTGCCCCTGGAGCCTGGCGGGCGGGCATCTGAGCGGACGCCAGGCTTCTACAACTCCTGTGCCCTCCGGGGCCGGGGCCTCCCTCAGTCGAGTCCGCCAGGCGAACCCGCCCTCGGTCGCTCCCACTCCCCCCGGTGGTGACCGGACCGCGCCAGAAAACCCCACTCCCCCCACCCCCTACGGCGAGCCGCCACGGTCAGTCCTACGGGTGCCTGGCTAGGGTCTCCTGCGCGCTCTCCCCAACCCTCTGGAGCGAAGCGCTGCTGTGGGCTCTACGGGCACACGGCCGGGGTTCCCTGCACGCTTTGCCCCTTGGGGCGGGACGCCGCTGTGCGCTTCACCAACCTCCTGGGGTGGAGCGCCACCACCTGGGAGTAGGACGTTGGGCACCCGTGCTTTGGCGGTGAGCAGCGACGCCATGTCGTAAGCTGGAGGACACGAGAACTGTAACGCGCTGCCACTCATCAAGGTGGCAGCGCTTTTGAGTGTTGACGGACGGGTTGGATGACTGAGGACAGCCGATCGGGAGACCGCGAGGACTCCGGAGCCAACGAGCGTGGCGGTTACCGCTCCGGTGGGCCTAGTGGTCGGGGACGCGGTGACGGACCCCGCGCCCGGTCCGGCTACAGCGGTTCGGGAGACAGAGACAACAGAGGGAGCGGCGACCGGCGCGGAGGTTATCGCCGGGATGACCGCGGCGGCTACCAGGGACGCGGCGAACGCCGCGGCGGTGGTGGCCGTGACAACCGGGGGCGTGATGACAGGAACCGCCGTGACGACCGTCGCGGTGGTGCCTCCCAGGGACGGAATGACCGTCGTGGCGGCGGCTTCCGCGGTGGGGACGACCGGCGCGGCCCGCGTGAGGAGCGCGACCCGGCGGACGTCGCACCCCAGCTTCCGGAGGAGGCCGACTACGCCCAGCTGGACAAGGAGACCAGGCGTGACCTCAGCTCGTTGCCCAAGTCGCTGGCTGAGCTGATCGGCAAACACATCGTCGCCGCCGGCATGCTCTTGGACGAGGACCCTGAGCGGGCCTACGCCCATGCCGTCTACGCCCGCCGTAAGGCGTCGCGCGTTCCCGGCGTGCGGGAGGCCTCCGGGGTCGCCGCCTACACCGTGGGCAAGTGGCAGGAGGCCTTGTCCGACCTGCGTGCCGCGCGCCGGATGAGTGGCCGCGACAACTTCCTCGCGATCATGGCCGACTGTGAGCGCGGTCTGGGCCGTCCCGAGCGGGCGCTGGAGATCACCAACGACCCGGCGGCCAAGGACCTGGACGTGGCCGACCGCATCGAGCTGCGCATCGTCGCCTCCGGCGCCCGCCGGGACATGGGTGACACCAAGGCGGCCCTGGCCGAGCTCCGGGTGCCCGAACTCAAGGAGCGGCGTGCCCGCCCGTGGATCGCCCGCCTCTTCTACGCCTACGCCGACGTCATGGACGAGCTGGGCCGCGAGGACGACGCACGCGAGTACTTCTCACGCGCCTCGGCCGTGGACAGCGACGGTGTCACCGACGCGGACGAACGTCTTGCCGCGATGGAGGGCATGGAGCTGGTCGACTACGACGCCGAGGACGGCATCGTCTGGACCGACGTCGAGGAGCAGGAGCTCCCGGAGGAGGCACAGGCCGGAGGGCCTTCGCGTGGCGGCCGTGACGCGGGTGCGCATGACAGCGGACACCGGGAGCGCAACCACGGTGAACGCGGAGACGCCTACCGGGAGCGGGACCACCGGGACCATGGCCGTGAACGCGACCACGGTGAACGCGGCTCCGACTATCGCGATCGCGGGAACCGGGACTGAGCCCCTTCCACGACACGGGTGACACGGCACCGCCGAGCGGCCGGACGCCGCTCGGCGGTGCCGTCGTGCACCTGGGGGTTCTGCCCCACACCCACGACTCGGTGGTGTGTTTGACCTACGCGGGTAAGCGCCCCCTGCTCGTGCGCCACCGGCGCCGTGCCTGGGAGTTCCCCGGCGGGCACGCCGAACCGGGGGAGACCGTCCAGGACACCGCGCGCCGTGAAGCCCGTGAGGAGGCCGGTGCCTCCCTTGGGGAGATCAGACCCGTCGGCTACTACGTCCTGTCCGGCGGACACGTCACGGTGGTCACCCACGCGCATGTGACCGGCCTGGCCCCGCTCACCGGGGAGTTCGAGACCGTGGAGGTGCGGGCCTTCGACGCTTTGCCCTCCGATGACGAGCTCTCCTGGGCGGACGGCGTCTACGCCCACCTGCTCCGGGAGCTGGGGCTGCCCGGAACCCCGCCCGTTCCCGGATCCGGGTGTTAGGGCGTTCTCGGGAAGGCCCCCGCTACCGTGGATCCCGCCGGAGCCGTCTCCCGGGGTGCTTGCCGTATCTGCTCTCGGCCCCGACCAGGGTGTAGCCCAGCCGGTCGTTGATGGCCAGCATCGGCGCGTTGCCCTCGTGGTTGCCCGTGCAGGCGTGGGTGAGGCCCCGCTCCCTGGCCCGGTGCAGCGCCATGGTCTTGGCGTACCCCGCCAGCCCGCGCCCCCGGTACCCGCGCAGGACCGAGAGCAGGAAGCCGGCCACGGTTTCGTCGTCCACCGCCAGCAGGCTGGTCTCCCGGGCCCCGGGGAGGGGAGGGTCGTACCGTCAGCCCATGGCGTCCTCGGCCAACGCACGGCAGGGGTAGGCGCTGCGTACGAGGGGGAAGACCCGGGGGATGTCGTCCCGCTCCATGGGGAGGATCTCGATCGTCATGAAGCGAGGCCAGAGGCGGTGAGCCTCGGCCGCACCCGGTTTTTCGCGGGCCCGGGTGCCGGCTCCCGGACCGGCCGGTTCCTCTTCGGAGGGGCCGCACCCGACCGGAGGGAGCGAGGGATCAGATGCCTGGTCCTTCGCCCCCAGGGCGCTCAGCCCCTCCGCCGGAGAGCGGGAGATCAGGCGCGCTCCTCCTTCGCCTTGCGTTCGGCCTCGGCCTGCTCCTGGGCAAGCCTGTCCAGCCAGTGCACGATGCCGGACACATTGGTCTCCGCGCCGCTGAGGGTGTCCAGGATCGCGGTGGTCTCCGGTGACACCTCCGGCGGCATCGGCTTGTACCGCGAGATCACCTTGTCCCGGACCATGGCGATGGCGTGGTCCAGGTCCCCGGCGCCGCCGTGGGACTCGCGCACCGTCTCCACCCACAGCCGCAGCTCGGCCTCGGCCCGGTCGATGGTCTCGTCGACCGACGTGACCGCGCCGAAGTGGGAGAACATGAGCCGTTGGGCACCGATGTCCTCGAACAGCCGCAATGTACTCAGGCACGCCTCCATGTCGAAGTCCGGCGGCGGGGTGGCCGGGCTGAGGTCCCCGGTGAGCGGTTTGTACACGCCCAGTGCGTCGCCGACGTACAGGTCGCCGGTGAGGGTGTCGACCAGGCCCATATGGTGCTTGGCGTGGCCGGGCGCGTAGTGCGTCACCAGCTTGCGCCCGCCGCCCAGGTCGATCTCCCCGGTTTCGGCCACCGCGCGGATACGGGCTCCCTCGGTCGGACTCATCCGCCCGAACAGGGTGTCCAGCCGGTCGCCCCACACCATGGCGGCGCTGTGCATCAGCCGGCTCGGGTCGGCCAGGTGGCGGGCGCCGCGCTCGTGCACGACGATCTCCGCGTTGGGGAACAGGGCGGCCATGTCACCGGTACCGCCCGCGTGGTCCAGATGGATGTGCGTGACGACGATGGTGGCCAGGTCCCCGGGCGCCATCCCCAGCCGGGTGACGGCCTCGTGCAGGACCCGAGCGGAACCGGCGGTGCCGACCTCGACGATGCAGGGCCGTTCGGAGCGGATGAGGTAGCTCGACACGATCCCCGGATGCCCGGCGAGCATCGTGTCGATGGCGAAGATGTCGTCGCCCAGCGGGATGATCCCCTCGGGCAGATCGCTTACGTCCACGTCGTCGTGCACTGCAAGCACCCCTGTTCTTCGGTCGTCGTGCGGCTCGGTGAGGACCGAGCCGGAGAGAACCCGACTCTAGGACAAGGGTGTCATGACAGGTCGGGGCGGGGGCGGCCTGGTTTTTCCGGAGAACGCCGGAGCGGTTGTCCACAGCTTTCCGACGGGGCCTTTCCCCACGTCTTCCCTCGGGAGATCCTGAGGACAGCGCACAACGCCCCCACCGCTCGCGGACGGCCGTACCGCCAGGCTCCGCGCCTCCCGCCGCGTCGTGCCCGTTCCTTCGCTCTCCAGCTCAGGGAAGACATACACATGCAGCAGGAGTCCGCGGCCGTCCCGATCCGGGCAGCCACCCGCCCCCAGACCCGACAGCAGGCTCAGACCCCGTCCGCGGGGCGGCGTTCCTCCGCCGACCCACCGACCGCCGGCGCGTCCGGCCCGCGGACCGGGCGGGAGCCGGATCACCGCAACGAGATCCTCGTGGCCGGGAGGATCACCGCCCAGCCCTTCATCCGGGACCTCCCCAGCGGTGACCGGCTGGCCACGTGGCGCATCTGCGTGGTCCGCTCGTCCGACAGCCGCTACGGCGGTCGCCGGGTCGACTCGATCACCTGCACGAGCTTCGACGGCGACCTACACGAACGGATCCGCGCCTGGCGGCTGGGCGACGTGGTCCAGATGACCGGAGAACTGCGTCGGCGCACCTGGCGCGCTCACGAGGGTGTGCGCAGCGTCTGCGAGGTGGAGGCGCGGACCGCGACCCTGGTGCGGGCGGTCAGGAGTGACACGGCGGTCCGGCGGTGAGGCCCCGGAACGCGGGTTCACCAGCCCAGGCGGGACAGCGACTCGCGTGCGGCGGCGCCGGACGGGTCCACCGACCCGTCCGACCACACCGCTGTGCACAGCGCGCGCAGTCCGTCCAACCGGTCGCCCGATCCCGCCAGCCGCGGTGCGCCGCCGTCGACGGTCACCGTCCATCCCTCGCAGCGGGTCTGGTCGCCCTCGCGGACCACTGCCGGGTGGGTGTGGTTCATCCCGGACAGGTCCCACGCCAGGTAGCGGGGGCGCTGGTGCTCAGGTGCGGCGAGCAGGTCCAGTGGGGTGGCCACCCCGGACAGCACCAGGAGCCCGGACGTGCCGTGCACGGTCGCGCCCTCGATGTCGGTGTCCAGCCGGTCGCCCACGATCAGCGGGTTCCGCGCGCCGGTACGCAGGATGCCCTCCTCGTGCAGCGGACGCATCGGCTTCCCGGCGATGACGGGCTCGACCCCGGTGGCGTTGGCGATGACCCGGACGAAGGACCCGTTGCCCGGGGTGATGCCCCACTCCCCGGGCGCGGTGGCGTCGTTGTTGCTGGCCACGTAGAACGCGCCGCGCCGGACCGCGAGCGTGCCCTGGTCGAGCAGGTCGCGGGTCATGTTCCGGGAGTAGCCCTGGACCACGGCCACCGCCGACCCGGTGTCGACCGAGACGGGCCGCAGCCCCATCCTGCGCACGGCCTGGCGCAGGGCGGTGTCACCCACCACCAGTACCTCCGAACCAGCGGGGCAGCGTTCGGCGACCAGACGGGCGGCGGCCTCGGCGGAGGTCACCACGTCCTCGGGGACGGCGGCCACGCCCAGGCTGGTGAGGTGCTCGGCGATCCGCGCCGGGGTTCGTCCGGCGTTGTTGGTCACGAACGCCACCCGCGCCCCGGCGGTCCGTGCCTCGCCCACCGCCTCCGGCGCCGCCGGGACGGCCCTGTGGCCGATGTAGACGACCCCGTCCAGGTCCAGGAGCATCGCGTCGTGGATCTCGTTCAGGGGACGGTCTGCGGCGAGCAGGGGCATGTCGGAGAACCCGTTCCGTGCGGTGGGAGTGGTCGCTCCCCAGGCTATGGCCCGGGCCCGGTCGGCCGTGACCGCCCGTTTGGGGCTGGGGTGTGCGCTGTGTCGCACAGGCGGTCCCGCGGACGCACCGGGACGCCCGCCCCGGCCCGGTGCGCAGCGCCGCGGAGCGTCGGCGCCGGTACGGCCAGCGGGGGCGGCCACGTCCGGCACGGGGCCGTTCCGGTGGCCGGCCTCGCATGGTCGTGTGGCTGCCGTGTGCGGTGCCGGCCGGTGAGACGACGCGTCGGAGTCCGGGTGTCGGGTCACCTGTCCCGGTTGACGGTCATCCACGAGGTCGCGAACGCCACCGCCTCCGGCAGGGGAAACAGTCGCGCGGTGGCCTCGCCCACCGGACCCGACACCACCGCCCCGGTGTCCTCGAAGTCGGCGCCCAGCCGTGCGAAGTCCTCCTCGTCCAGGTACACGTCGGTGAAGGTCACCCATTCCCGGCCGCCGTCCGGGGTCAGGACCGCGCATCCGCACTCCTCAACACGAGGGCGGGGAGCCCGGTACTCGGCCAGATGGAAGGCGGTGCAGGAGTCAAAACCCGTTCCCAGCAGCAGGACGCGCGCCCGGACCCCCTCCAGCGCGGCGAGCGGGGAGGCTTCGCCCAGCCGGCAGACGACCGGGTGGTGGTCCATGAGGTCGTGGGCTCGGGGGCCGACGGCGGCGAAGGAGGTCTGAGGGTTGGGGCTGCGGACCGCTCCCGGCCAGGTGCGCACCATCTCCGGGACACGGCCCATGTGCCTGCTCGGCGTCACACTCGGGTCGAAGCCCGGTGTGTGCGCGCGGATGAGCGGCCACCAGTCCTCGGGTGCCGGGGGGTTCCGCCAGTCGGAGGGATCGGTGTTCTCCATGGTTTGGGTGGGCACGGCGAGGGTTCCCCCAACACCGACGGCGTCCATGAGCGCCTGTACGAGCGCCTGTGCCCCGCCGCACACCCAGCCCAGCGAGCTGAGGGAGGAGTGCACGAGGAGGGTGTCGCCGGGTGCGACCCCCAGCGTGGTCAGATCGCGGGCCAGGGACGCCCGGGTCTGCGGGGATCCCAGGGGCTTCTCTTCGCCGGACACGCTGCGGACTCCTCAGGTGAAGGGAAAACGGACCGTCATGCTCGCAGGAGGGCGCTCTCCCGGACCAGTGAATATCCGGTCAGGCGCCTGGGCTCACTCCAGAACGCGCATGACCAGCCCGGTGCGCGGTTTGGGGCCGAACGAGGTGGACTTGCGAGGGGTCGGTTCCCCGCGGTCGGCCACCGCGTACACCTGCTCCACCCGCAGCGCGGGCACGATGACGGCGGTGCCCTCCTCGTCGCGGGCGGCCGCGACCGCCTCGTCCGGGTCGTCGTGCACCATCCGCACCTGCTCCTCCGGCGTCTCCCACAGCGGCATCAGCACCTCGTGCAGAGCGGCGGTCGACAGGTGGCGCCACTCGGAGGAGTGGTCCGGCATGGCCCGCTCCAGTACGTTCTCGTCGAAGCCGTGCACCAGATGGGCCTCTCCTCCGGACGAGACCAGCAGCAGGGCGGGTGTCTCCACGCCCGCCAGGGTCTGTTCGGAGGGCCCCGCGACCCGCTCCACCACGGCCACCGTCCGTGCGGCCTCGACCGCGGCGTCGGTGCTCAGCCCGGGCAGCACCCGGTGGATGGCACCCAGCCGGGGAGGGTGGGTGTCGCTGTCAACCAGCAGGGCCAGCCCGTACCGCCAGCCGGGGTCGCCGTACTGCTCGTGCAGGCGCTGGTAGGCGGCGTAGCGGTGGTGCCCGTCGGCGATCAGCGCCGACCGGTCCGCCAGGTCGTCGGCGATCCGCCGCAACCTCGTGGGATCGGTGACGGCCCACAGCCGGTGCTCGGCGCCGTCACGGGTACGCGCGGACACCAGCGGGGTGTGTGAGACCTCCTCGGTGGCCGCCGACGCGGCACCGCCGCCGCCCCGGTAGACCAGGAAGATCGGTTCGAGGTTGGCCCGTGCCAGGCCCATGAGGCTGAACCGGTCGCGCACCGGAGGATCGGCCACGTCCTCGTGTGGGCGCACGGCGGGCTCGGTGCCCTCCTCTGGCAGGCGCAGGTTGCCCACCAGTCCGCGCTGGCGTCGTCCGCCCGCCGTGACCTGCTCGTACACGTACAGGGCCGGTTCCCCGTCCAGGGCGAGGACACCGTTCCTGATCCAGCTGCGCAGCAGGTCTGCGGCGGCGCGGTAGCGGCGGGGCACGGCCTCCTCCGTGCCCTTGGGGCCGTGCCTGCTCAGTTCGAAGGGCAGTGTGACTCTCGCCGCGTTGTGCGGGTCGGAGCGCTGTAGTTCGCGCGCCTCCCGGACGTCGGGGATGTCATAGGGCGGGGCCAGAAGTCGTGCGAGGTCGAACTCTCCGTCGATGAACCGGTCCACGTCCGGGCTCGCGTAGCGCAGACCGCGGAAGGGGGCCAGTTCGAGAGGTTGGCGTGGCATCCCAGCAAGGTACCGTTCCCGGCGGTGTCGGCTGGCGCCGGCCGCCTCGCGTGAACCCGGACCGAATGGTTCGGCGACCTCGCGAACGGGCTTCGGGGCCGGAAGGGCTGGTCACCTCGGCACGGCCGGATCAGAGAAGGCGCCGCATGCGCAGTAGGTCGCC
Organism: Nocardiopsis sp. TRM 82005; assembly: GCF_056312425.1. NCBI lineage: Bacteria > Bacillati > Actinomycetota > Actinomycetes > Streptosporangiales > Nocardiopsidaceae > Nocardiopsis > Nocardiopsis sp. TRM 82005. The sequence goes on along the minus strand of NZ_JBWDTQ010000026.1, from coordinate 117,237 downwards.
GACGCTGGCCTCCACCCTCACCCGGCGGCTGAGCAGGGCCTTGCCGGCGTCCAAGCGGTCCTCGGCCAGTGCCACCAGGTCGTCGCCGTCCACCGTGATACGCACCTGGGACCGGGGCGCGGGCTGTTCCGCGGGGCGGTGGGTCACATCGACCAGGCCGTCCAGGGTGAGCCGCATGTCGAAGACGGCCGCCAGGTCCGGGACCACCAGGCTGAGGGAACGCTCACGGATGTGCTTGCGGCGTTCCTCCTCGGGCTGGGCGAGGATGCGTTGGTTCAGTTTCTCGATACCAGCCAGGCACGCGTCGATGCTGCTCATGCGCCCATCATGCCCCAACCGCCGGGTAGCGGAATCCTGGTGTGTCAATTGGGACGAATGGGGCGACCTCCGGAGTTTGCGTGTCAGAGGCCGTCTTGCCCCGGTAGCGTTGGCCACGACCCCCAGCGCGTAGTGGTCCCCCTTCCCGAGCTCTCCCCTTCCACCTTCCGCGGTCTCATCAAGGAGTACGTGAATCATGGTCGTCGACGCGGTACGCACCTATCTCGATGCCGCCAATGGCCTTACCGAACTCTCGCGAAAGCAGGCCGTCGCCGCCGCCAAGGCCCTGTTGAGGGCCAACGGTCCGGCCGCCCCCGCGGCGGGGGAGAACGAGGGTCTCCCGCCGCGTGTGGGACAGAGCATCCAGACCCTGGCTGGTGAGCTCCTCGAGACCAGCCAGTCCAACCGGACCGCCATCACCGACCTGGTCCGTTCCGAGGTGGAGCGCCAGCTGGAGCGCATGGACGTCGTCCCACGTGCCGAGCACGAGCGGCTGGTGCGCAGGGTCGCCGAACTCGAACGCCGTCTGGCCGCACGCCACGCGGTCGAGCGCGCCCTGGTCACCACCGCCGGAGACTCCTCCTCGGTGCGCCCGGCATCCGCCGGCGCTCCGGCCGACGGCTCCGCCAGGGTGGACGGGGCCGCTGAGGCTGCTGGGGCCGCTGAACCGGCCGAGGCCGAGGACGGGTCCGAGGAGGCGACTGGCACCGAGGAGGCCGTCGGCGACGGGGGTCCTCACGGCCAGGACACCTCGTCGGTCTCCTCCACGGAGCCCGAGGCCGCCGACGAGGTGGACGACACCGACCAGAAGGGCGGTACCGACAGCGGTACCGGGCCTGAGGGCGCGGCGACGGGGACGACCGCCAAGAACAGGTCCCACACCGCCGTCAAGAGCCCCGCCAAGAACGCCCGAACGCGCTCCAACGCCAAGCGCACCACCAAGGGCAAGGGCGCGACGAAGAAGTAGAATTCGAGCAGCGCGAACACCCGGGAGAGCCATGGACCCCAAGGAGCAGGCCGAGGCACTGGCCGAGCAGACCCTGCGCAGCACCAGGGAACGGCTGGAGGCGCTGGACTCGGTGCCCACCGCCGAGCATGTCGCGGTCTTCGACACCCTGCACCAGGAGTTGTCCGGAGTGCTCGGTGCGCTCGCCCAGGACGCGAAGAGCTCCGGGCAACCCCGGTAACCTTGGTGACCATGGCAAAACGCACCCGGCTCGACGCGGAACTCGTCCGCCGCGGGCACGCACGCTCCCGTGGACACGCCGCCGAGATCATCGAGGGCGGGTTCGTCAAGGTCGCGGGGATCGTGGCTTCCAAGGCCGCGACCCAGGTGGGCCAGGACCAGCCCATCGTGGTCCGCCCGCCCTCCGACGAACCGCCCTACGTCTCTCGGGGCGCGCACAAGCTCGTCGGTGCCCTGGACGCCTTCGCCCTCGACACCACCGGTCGGCGCGCCCTGGACGCCGGGGCCTCCACCGGCGGGTTCACCGACGTGCTACTGCGCCGGGGGGCCGCCCACGTCACCACCGTCGACGTTGGCTACGGCCAGCTCGCCTGGGCGCTGCGCAGCAACGACCGGGTGCGTGTGATGGAGCGTGTCAACGTCCGCGAGCTCACACCCGAGCGGATCGGCGAGCCGCGGCCCGACCTCGTCGTGGGTGATCTGTCGTTCATCTCGCTGCGGCTGGTGCTGGAGCCGATCAGGGACTGCGTCGCCCCGGACGCCGACTTCGTGCTCATGGTCAAACCCCAGTTCGAGGTCGGCAAGAGCCGGGTCGGCGCCGGGGGAGTGGTCCGCGAGCCCGAGCTGCGCGCCGAGGCGGTCTCCGGCGTTGCCGCCCACGCCCTCACCCTGGGCCTGGGCGCCGTCGGTGTCACCGCCAGCCCGTTGCCCGGTCCCTCTGGCAACGTCGAGTACTTTCTGTGGATGCGCGCGGGCGCACCGCCCCTGGACCCGGCCGCACTGACCAGGGCCGTGGAGGAGGGACCGCGTTAGCGATCGTGGCACCGTGTCTCATGAGTCCGATAACGTGACCCGGCCGGGGCGCCGAACGTCTCCGGTCAGCACTCAGACCCCCCACCGGGGAGTGAACGTAAGGGGACGGCGATGACCAGCGGACGCAGTGTTCTCCTGCTGGCCCACACCGGTCGGCCCGCGGCGGTACGCAGCGCACAGCTGGTTCACGAGAGCCTCAGCCGCGCCGGTCTGACCGTGCGCATGCTCAAGAACGAGACCGAGGAACTGGCGGCTGAGGGCTGCGTGCTCTCACCGATCGAGGTCGTCGCGCCGGGCGATGCCGCCGACGGCGCCGAACTGGTCATGGTGCTCGGCGGCGACGGCACCCTGTTGCGGGCGGCCGAGACGGCGCGTCCGGCCGGGGTGCCCCTGCTGGGGGTGAACCTGGGTCACGTCGGTTTCCTCGCCGAGGCCGAGCGCGAGGATCTCGGCGCGACCGTGCGCAGCGTCGTCAACCGCGACTACGACGTCGAGGAGCGCATGACCCTGGACGTGGCGGTCTTCAACGGGGGCCGCTGCGACGCGGCCCCGCCCGTGCGGACCTGGGCGCTCAACGACGCGACCCTGGAGAAGGGCGAGGCACGCCGCATCCTGGAGACCGTCCTGGAGGTGGACGGGCGTCCACTGTCGCGGTGGGCCTGCGACGGGGTGGTGTGCGCCACCCCCACGGGTTCCACCGCGCACGCTTTCTCCGCGGGCGGCCCGGTGGTGTGGCCGGACGTGGACGCGCTGCTGGTCGTGCCGATCAGCGCGCACGCCCTGTTCGCCCGGCCCATGGTGGTGGGACCCCAGGCCACGGTGGCTCTGGAGGTGGTCCCGGGGACGGCACCGGGCGTGCTCTGGTGCGACGGACGGCGTATGGTCGAATTGCCCGCAGGGGCACGAGTCGAGATCACTCGTGCCGATACGCCGGTTCGGCTGGCCCGGTTGCACCGGGCGCCGTTCACCGACCGGCTGGTGGCCAAGTTCGGGCTGTCGGTCGCGGGCTGGCGCGGACGGGACGAGCACGGCCACTGATCGGGGCCGCATGTCCCGGCCCGCCGTGCATGCGTGTGCGTAAGCGCGTGGAGGAGTGGCGTCAACTACAGGAGAGGGATCGGTGCTCGAAGAAGTCCGTATCCAGGGACTCGGGGTCATTGACGACGCCGTTTTGGAGTTGTCACCGGGGCTGACCGTCGTCACCGGTGAGACCGGCGCGGGAAAGACCATGGTCGTCACCGGGCTCGGACTGCTCTTCGGCGGCCGTGCCGACCCCCAGCGCGTACGCCCGGGCGCGCCCAGGGCCGTGGTGGAGGGAAGGCTGACCGTGCCCTCCGAAGGCCGGGTGGCCGCCCGGGTGCTGGAGGCCGGCGGCGACATCGACGACGACGTCCTCATCCTCACGCGCGCGGTGTCGGCCGAGGGCCGTTCACGCGCCACCATGGGCGGCAGGTCCGCTCCGGTGAGCCTGCTCGCCTACCTCGCCGACGATCTGGTGGCGGTACACGGCCAGTCCGACCAACAGCGCCTGTTGCGCACCGACCGGCAGCGCTCCTCCCTGGACCGCTTCGCCGGCGACCAGCTGTCGAAGCTTCTCAAGCAGTACACGGTGGCCTACCGGCGCCACCGCGAGGTGTCGGCGGATCTGGAGGAGCTGGTGCGGCGGGCGCGTGAGCGCACCCAGGAAGCCGACATGCTCCGGTTCGGGGTGGAGGAGATCGCCGCGGCCGAGCCCCTGCCGGGCGAGGACGCCGAACTTCTGGCCGAGGAGACGCGGCTGGCGCACGCCGACAGCCTGCGCGTGGCGGCCACCACCGCGCACGAGGCGCTGGCCGGAGACCCCGCCTCGGACGTGGAGATCGACGTGGCCGCCCTGCTCGCGGCGGCCCGGCAGGCCGTGACGGCGGTACGCGAGCACGACCCCGATCTGGCCGCGATCGGCGGCCGCCTGGACGAGGCGTCCTACATTCTCGCCGATGCCGCCACCGAGCTGGCCTCCTACGCCGAGTCGGTGGACGCCGACCCCGCCCGCCTGGCGGAGGTTCAGGAGCGCCGCGCACTGCTCACCTCGCTCTCGCGCAAGTACGGCGGGACCACCGACGAGGTGCTGGCCTGGGCCGAGAACGCGGGCAAGCGGCTGACCGACCTGGAGGGTGACGACGAGCGCATCGACGAGCTGCGCGCCGAGGTCGACGAGCTGCGTGAGCGCATGGACCAGAACGCCGTCGAGCTGACCCGCGTCCGCACCGAGGCCGCCGAGCGCTTCGGTGACGCGGTCACAGAGGAGCTGACCGCGCTGGCCATGCCACACGCCCGCGTGAGCGTGCGGATCACCACGGGCGAGGAGTTCGGCCCGCACGGCCGCGACGAGGTCGAGCTGCTGCTGGCCCCGCACCCCAGCTCCCCGCCGCTGGCCCTGAACAAGGGCGCCTCCGGCGGTGAGCTCTCGCGTGTGATGCTGGCCATCGAGGTGGTCTTCGCCGGAGCCGACCCGGTGCCCACCTTCGTCTTCGACGAGGTCGACGCGGGCGTGGGCGGCAAGGCCGCGGTGGAGATCGGTCGCCGTCTCGCCCGCCTGGCCCAGCGCGCCCAGGTCATCGTGGTCACCCACCTGCCGCAGGTCGCGGCTTTCGCCGACGCCCACCTGGTGGTGGAGAAGTCCACCGAGGGGCTGGTCACCGAGAGCGGTGTGGTGCGGCTGGACCGTGCGGGTCGTGTCCGCGAGCTGTCACGGATGCTGGCGGGTCTGGAGGACTCCGAGCTGGGTCGCGCGCACGCTGAGGAACTGCTCGCCAACGCCGCCCCGGAGCGTGCCTACCCGGCCGCCTGACCTGGAGCGCGGCTGCTGTTCGCCATGGCCGTGTGACCGGTGGCCTTTTCGGGGTAGGGCCTGAGGCAAGGCCGTCGTCAACATCCCGTTCTGGGGCGGAGGCGACGGCTTTGACCCTGAACACGCCGATCTCACAGCTGTGATAACTCTCCGCAGTAGAGTTCTGACAGTATGCCAGCGATGAAGGTATCGGATGCGCTCAGCGCCACAGTCATGCGGTTCCGCCGCACCCGGGCGGACGCTCCCACAGGGCTGGTCGCGCCCGTCCGCTCGGACCGGCGCACCAAGAACCTGACCAAACGCCTGCGACCGGGCGACATCGCGGTCATCGACCATGTCGACCTGGACCGCGTCAGCGCCGAGGCCCTGGTGGGCTGCGGCGTGTCCGCGGTGGTCAACGTCGCCACGAGTATCAGCGGCCGCTATCCCAACCAGGGACCGGAGATGATCGTCGAGGCGGGCATCCCCCTGGTCGACGACGTCGACCCGGAGGTGTTCACCCGGGTCTGCGACGGGGAGCGGCTCCGGCTGGAGGGCGCCACCCTGTACCGCGGCGACGAGGTCGTCGCCCGCGGCACCCTCCAGGACACCGTGACCGTCAGCGCCGCGATGGCCGAGGCCCGCGCCGGGCTCTCCATCCAACTGGAGGCCTTCGCGGCCAACACCATGGCCTATCTCCAGCACGAGCGCGACCTGCTCCTGGACGGTATCGGCATCCCCGCCATCGAGACCGACATGGAGGGCCGCCACGTCCTCATCGTGGTCCGCGGCTACCACTACCGTGAGGACATCGCCGCCCTGCGGCCCTACATCCGGGAGTTCCGTCCGATCATCATCGCCGTGGACGGCGGGGCGGACGCGGTCATGGAGGCCGGTTACCGGCCCGACATCATCGTCGGCGACTTCGACTCGGTGTCCGACCAGGCGCTCGCCAGCGGGGCCGAACTGGTCGTGCACGCCTACCGGGACGGCCGTGCGCCGGGCCTGCCCAGACTCACCGACCTGGGGTACAACGCCGTCGTCTTCCCCGCGACCGGTACCAGCGAGGACGTGGCGATGATGCTCGCCGACGGCTCGGGCTCCGCGCTCATCGTCGCTGTGGGTACCCACGCCACCTTGGAGGAGTTCCTCGACAAGGGCCGCTCGGGGATGGCCAGCACCTTCCTGACCCGCCTACGGGTGGGCGGAAAGCTCGTCGACGCCAAGGGCGTCAGTCGTCTGTACCGCTCGCGCATCTCTCCTTGGGCGCTGCTCGGGCTGGTCGCCGCCTGCCTGCTCACCATCGTGGTCGCCGCCTACAGTTCGCCGGCGGGCCAGGTCTACCTCACCTTTCTCGCGGCGCGCTGGGACGCGTTCTCCTACTGGCTGACAGGGCTGCTGACGTGATCGATTTCCGCTACCACCTCGTGTCCATCATCGCGGTGTTCCTCGCGCTCACCGTGGGGCTCGTCCTGGGGACCACCATGCTCCAGGACCCGCTGCTCAATACCTTGCAGTCCGAGACCGCCGACCTGCGCGGCCAGACCGACGAGCTGCGCGCCGAGCGCGACGTCGCGGACAAGGTCAACGCCGGTGCCGACGAGATGGCCGAGGCGGTGTCGGAGGACATGCTCGACGACCGCCTGGCCGATCTGGGCGTGACCGTGGTGACCGCGCCCGGTGCCGGCAAGGAGATGGCCAAGGCCCTGACCCGGCGGGTGGAGGAGGCCGGGGGCGAGGTCGTCGGCCGGGTCCAGATCACCGGGGCGTTCCTGGAGGGCGGCAACGCCACGTTCGTCGACGAACTGTCCCTGCAAATCGCCCACGAGCCCGACGACCTCACCGGCGGCCCCTACCAGAAGGCGGGTACCGCGATCGGCCGTGCCCTGGCCGTCACCGAGGAGGACGAGGACACCGGCGCCGAGGACGGCTCGGGGCCCGGGGACGAGGAGGCTGCGGCCGGGGATGGCTCCGAGGAGGACGCCGGAACCGATGAGGCCTCCGAGTCCGAGTCCGGCGACGGGAGCAGCGATGGGCGGAGCGGTGACGGGGAGGGCGACTACGACCCGGAAGCCGTCCTGAACGCCTTCTCCGAGGGCGGTCTGATCACGGTCGAGGACGATCCCGTCGAAGCCTCGGACGCCGTGCTGGTCGTCGCTCCCGCGGCCGGGGCCTCGTCCGGTGGGGACGAGCGCGAGACGGCCAACGCCGTCCTGAGCGCACTCACCGCGGCCCTGCACGAGGAGGTCGGCGCCGCCGTCGTGGCGGGTGACGGAGCCTCCGCGCGGGGCGACGGGATGCTCGCGCAGGCTCGGGCACAGGAGTCGGCGTTCGCCACCGTGGACGTGGCCGGACGCCCCATGGGCGAGGTCATCGCGATCCTGGCCCTGGCCGAGAACCTGGAGGAGGACGGGGGAGCCTACGGCATCGGTGAGGGGGTCCGCGGCTTCCTGCCCGATCCACTGCCCGACCGGCTCAGTTCCTCCGACGAGGACTCATCCGAGGACGGCACGGACAGCCAGAGCACGGACGTCGACGGCGACAGCACCAACGAGGTCCGCCGTACCACCCGGAACGGGGAGTGACACCGATGACGGTCCCCGTCCCCCGCTCCACCCTCTCCTGCACGCGTCTCCTGTCCCAGGGGCTGGCGGGCGCCCTGGCCGGTGCCGCCGCGGCCTCCACCGCCTACGCCCTGCTCACCCGCCGCCCCGCCGCCGGCGGCGGTGTAGGGCGGTCCGCGGCCCGCCGCACCGCCCCGGCGGCCCCTCGGCCCGCGGCCCCCGGCCCCTGGCAGCGCACCAACTTCCGCGGCCGTACCGTCACCCTCCACCAGGGCACCGCCCTGGCCTGCGGGGTGTGCGCGGCCACCGCCCTCGTACCCGGGCCGTCCCCGCGCGTGCGCGCCGCCTCCACGCTGGCCGCGGCGGGCGCCGCCGCCTTCGGCGTCTACGACGACCTGGCGGGCTCGGCACGGGCACGCGGGCTGCGCGGACACCTGGGCGCGCTCGCGCGAGGCAGGGTCACCACCGGGATGGTCAAGATGGCGGGTATCGGCGCCACCGGGGTCGCCGCCGCACGTCTGCTGGGACGCTCCCCTCTGGACACCGTCCTGGACGGGGCACTCATCGCCGCCAGCGCCAACCTGATCAACCTGTTCGACCTGCGCCCCGGACGTGCCGCCAAGGTCGCCCTGCTCGCCGCCGCCCCGGCCCTGGCATCCCCGGCGGCACCGCTGCTCGGCCCCGTCGCGGGCGCCTCGGCGGTGCTGTTGCCCGACGAGCTCGCCGAGCGCTGCATGCTCGGTGACGCGGGCGCCAACGCCCTGGGCGCCGCCCTGGGCTCGGCCGCGGCGGCCGGTGCGCCCCGGCCGATGCGTGTCGCCCTGCTCGGCGGGGTGGCGGCCCTGACCCTGGCAAGCGAGCGCGTCAGCTTCTCCCGCGTCATCGATCGCGTTCCCGCCCTGAGCCGCCTCGACCGGTGGGGCAGGCGCGAGTGAGACGGCCACGGTGCCCCCTACCGTTCACGGCGTGACGCGCGGGGTAGGAACGGCGGCGGCGCTCATCGCGGTGGTCACGGTGGGGGCCCGCCTGGCGGGGTTCGGGCGCACCGTGGTGTTCTCCCAGACCGTCGGCGACACCTGTCTGGGCACCGCCTACGTCACCGCCAACCAGCTGCCCGCCGTCCTGTTCGAGATCGTCATCGGCGGAGCGCTCACCGCCGTGGTCGTTCCCGTCCTGGCCGCCGCCATCCAGCGCGGCGACCACGAGCAGGTACGTCACACCGCCTCGGCCCTCATCACCTGGGTGCTGTTGCTGGCGGTGCCCCTGTCCGCGCTGCTCGCCCTGGCCTCCGTCCCGGCGATGTCGCTGATGCTCGGCGCGGGCACCGGCTGCGACCGGGGCGAGCTGCTCTCGCTCGCGGCACGCATGCTCGTGGTCTTCGCCCCCCAGATCGTGCTCTACGGCCTGGCCGCCGTGCTCTACGGCGTTCTTCATGCACACCGCCGGTTCCTGGCGCCGGCCCTGGCCCCGCTGGTGTCCAGCCTCGTGGTCATCGCCGCGTACCTGGCTTTCGTGCCGCTGGGCGCCGGCCACCGCCAGGATGTCGCGGGCCTGCCGCTGGCGGCTGAGCTCACCCTGTCCCTGGGCACCACCGCCGGGGTGGCCGCGCTCTTCCTCACGGTCCTGGGCCCCGCCGGGCGGTTGCGAGTGCGACCCCGGCCACGCCTGACCTTCCCGACGGGGGTGGGGGAGCGGGTGCGTGCGCTCGCGGTGGCCTCCCTGCTGCCGCTGGTAGCCATGCAGGTGTGCCTGCTTCTGGCGGTGGCCCTGGCCAACTGGGGAGGCGGCGCGGGCGCGGCCGTGCTCTACGCCTACGCCTGGGCGCTGTTCACCCTGCCCTACGGGGTGATCGCGGTTCCCATCGCCACCAGCGCGTTCACCGCGCTGGCGGTGGCGCACGCCGAACACGACCAGAGGGGGTTCGCCTCCCTGGTGTCGGGCAGCGCACGCGCTTGTGTGGTGATCACCGCCGCGGTGGGCACCGCACTGGCCGCCGCCGCGGGCCCGGTGGCCCTGGTCTTCGCCCAGCAGGACCCGCTGACCCTGGAGCGCGCCCTGCTCGCCTACGCGCCTGGGGTGGTCGGGTTCGGCCTGGTCGCTCTGCTCAGCCGGGCCCTGTACGCCTCGCACCACGGCCGCCGGGCCGCCACCGCCCAGGTGGTGGGGTGGCTGGTGGTGATGGCGTGCGCGGTGTCGCTGGTGTGGGCGCTGCCCCCGGGGTGGGCCATCGCGGGTCTTGGCGCGGCCAGCACCGTTGGACTGACCCTGGCCGCCGTCCTGCTGTGCGCCGGGGTGGCACGCACGCACGGGCCCGACGCGCTGGCCGGGGTGGCGCGCTCGGTGGTGGCCGCGGTGCTCGGCGGTGTGGTCGGGTGGGCCGTGGGCCGCTCGGTGGCCGCGGCCCTGCCCGTGGAGGGCATGTGGACGACGGTGATGGCCGCCGCGGTGGCGGGCTCGGCGGGGCTGGCGGCCTACGCGGTCGTCGCCGCGACGGTGGACCGCCCGGCGGTGCGTGCGATCGCTGATCGGGCCAGGACCGTACTCGGACACAGGAGGGGGAAACGGTGAACAGCAGGATCGCGCTGGTCGTGGGGACCAGCAGTGGAGGGGTGGGGCGCCACGTGCGCTCGCTGGGCGCGGGCCTGCGCGCGCGTGGCCACCGGGTGGCGGTGCTCGGCCCGGCTTCGGCCGAGCGCGAGTTCGGCTTCACCTCGGCGGGGCTGCGGTTCTCCCCGGTCCGGATCGGCGCGGTTCCCTCCCTGAGCGATCCTGGCGCCGTGCTGCGGCTGCGCGCTCTGACCGGGGGCGCGGACGTGGTTCACGCCCACGGGCTGAGGGCCGGTGCCCTGTGCGCGCTGGCGGGTGCCGCGCCGCTGGTGGTGACCGCGCACAACGCGCCGCCGCTGCTCCGGGGGCCCCTGGCGGCGGCCTACCCGATGCTGGAACGGGTGGTGGCCACTCGTGCGGACGCGGTGCTGGGAGTGTCCGGAGACCTGGTGCGGCGGCTGCGCGCCGCCGGGGCCCGGGACGCCCGGCTGGCGGTGGTGGCCGCGCCCGAGACCGGTACGCCGCTGAACGGGCGCGAGGCCACACGGGCCGATCTGGCGGTGCGGCCGGAGCGGCCGCTGCTGTTGACCGTCGCCCGTCTGGCCGAGCAGAAGGGGCTGGACATGCTGTTGGACGCGGCGCCCGCCATCACCGACCGCAGGCCCGAGCCCGTGGTGGCCATCGCCGGGGACGGACCCCTGTGGGGGCGCTTGCACGACACGGCCGCGGAGATGCGCGCCGACGTGCGTATGCTGGGGTACCGCTCGGACGTGGCGGACCTGCTGGCGGCCGCGGACGTGTTCTGCCTCACCAGCCAGTGGGAGGGTCCGTCCCTGGTGATCATGGAGGCGCTGCGCGCGGGGCTGCCCGTGGTGGCCACCCGGGTCGGCGGTATCCCGGACCTGTACGAGGGGACGGTCCTGATGGTGCCTCCGGGGGATCCCGCGGCGTTCGCGGCCGGGGTGGGACGGGTGCTGGACGATCCCGCGCTGGCCGAGGACATGCGGGCGCGCTCGCGCGAGGCGGCCAAGTCCCTGCCGACCGAGGAGGACGCGGTGGAGGCGGCGACCGGGGTGTACAAGTCAGTGCTGCGGTGTTGAACCGGGGCGCACGGGGGAGGGGCCCGGTTCGGGCCCTTGGCCACCGGTCCCGGCCCGCTTGGCCCCGTGGCTCGCGGGAGTGGTGCGGGTATCGCCCGGGTGAGGTGAAGACCATCGCCGCCGCGACTTCCGCCGCGAGGGTTTTGATGACATCCTTACTCTCGGTCCGGTGTGCGCGGCTCACTGCGATTCACCGGTATCCTGGCCTGACACGTGAGGGGAGTATCCCTGTCGCGGCGGTGTCGTCATCACGGAGTACAGAGTCGTTCTCCCGGTGCCGTCGGCTCACAGCACCACTGTGTGAGCGGGAGAGACCTCCGGTAGTTCGACGTGCGTGCACACGGCTCGCGCGCACTGACCGGAGGAGAGACCGCCCGTGAACGTTCCCTTGTGGGTGTGGGGTGCCACCATCGGCGCCATGATCATCATCCTGGTGATCGACCTCGCCATCGTGGACCATCCCTGGAACAAGAAGAAGGGTCCCCAGGAGTTCGGCATGAAGCAGGCCGCCTGGTGGGCGGTCTTCTATATCGGCATCGCGATCGTGTTCGGTTTCGGTGTCTGGTACTTCGGCGGCGGGGCCGTCGGGGCCGAGTACTTCGCCGGGTTCGTCACCGAGAAGAGCCTGAGCATAGACAACCTCTTCGTGTTCTACCTGCTGATGGGCTCCTTCGCGGTGCCCAAGAAGTACCAGCACGAGGTTCTGCTCGTCGGCATCGTGATCGCGCTGGTCATGCGCGGTATCTTCATCGTCCTCGGTGCCCAGGTGATCAACGCCTGGAGCGAGGTCTTCTACCTGTTCGGCGCCTTCCTCATCTACACCGGTTACAAGATCGTCCGTGACCACGTGAAGGACGACGAGGAGGACAAGGACTTCACGCAGACCCCGGTGGTGCGGCTGGTCAAGCGCTTCTGGCCGGTGAGCAGTGACTACCACGGTGCCAAGCTCACCGCGAACATCGACGGCAAGCGCCACGTCACGCCGATGCTGCTGGTCATCGTCGCCATCGGTGTCATCGACCTGGTCTTCGCCGTCGACTCCATCCCGGCGATCTTCGGCCTGACCCAGGACGCCTACATCGTCTTCACCGCCAACGCGTTCGCCTTGCTGGGCCTGCGCCAGCTGTACTTCCTGCTGGCCGGTCTGATGGACCGCCTGGCCTACATCAGCTGGGGCCTGTCGGCGATCATGGTCTTCATCGGCGCGAAGATGATCCTGCACGCCCTGCACGAGAACGGCGTACACGTGCCCGAGGTCGGTATCGGCCTGTCGTTGACCGTCATCGTCGGCATCATGGCGGTCACCATCATCGGCAGCCTGCTCAAGTCCCGGCTGGACGACCGCAACGACGCCGCGGCGAAGGTCGAAAAGGACTCCACGGCTGATCGCTCCTGATACCGGGCGGACGGTCGAGTCCGCTCCGTGCGACATCCCGAGAAACGGCTGGTTTCGAACAACCGTTCGTCTATAGTGGTGGCACTCTGGCGCTCCGGCGCCGGGGTGCCACCACTTTTGCGAGGTGGAAGAAACCGTCGTCGGCGGTCGTTAGTCTGAACGGGGAGCCGTGCGCCTCCCCCCACATCCCCCTCAGCGGCCCGCCTCCGAGGCCGAGGCGGTCGCCGGGAGGCCTTCGACCGCCATACCGCGAAGTCACACACGGGTCAGCCGACGTCACGTGACGGGGCCGCGTCCTGTGCGCCAATGCCGAAGGATGTCTCACTCGATGGTCGAACAACTGGTAGTCCGGGGAGCCCGCGAGCACAACCTCAAGGACGTCTCGCTGGACCTGCCGCGCGACTCCCTGATCGTGTTCACCGGCCTGTCCGGCTCGGGCAAGTCGTCGCTGGCCTTCGACACGATCTTCGCCGAGGGACAGCGCCGCTACGTCGAGTCCCTGTCGGCCTACGCCCGCCAGTTCCTGGGCCAGATGGACAAGCCGGACGTGGACTTCATCGAGGGCCTGTCGCCGGCGGTGTCCATCGACCAGAAGTCCACCAGCCGCAACCCGCGCTCCACCGTCGGCACCATCACCGAGGTCTACGACTACCTGCGCCTGCTGTGGGCGCGTGTGGGCGTTCCGCACTGTCCGGAGTGCCACCGCGAGATCGCCCGGCAGACACCCCAGCAGATCGTGGACCGCGTCCTGGAGATGGAGGAGGGTACCCGCTTCCAGGTACTCGCCCCCGTCGTGCGCGGGCGCAAGGGCGAGTACGTCGAACTCTTCAAGGACCTGCAGTCCAAGGGCTACACCCGGGCCGTCGTGGACGGGCGGGCCGTCCGCCTGGACGAGGCGCCCAAGCTGGGCCGCTACGACAAGCACGACATCGCCGTGGTCGTGGACCGCCTCACCGTCAAGCCCTCCGCGCGCGGGCGCCTGACCGACTCCGTCGAGACGGCCCTCAAACTGGCCGGGGGCACCATCGTCCTGGACTTCGTGGACGTGGACGCCGATGACTCCGAACGCGAGAAGGTCTTCTCCGAGCACCTGTACTGCCCCTACGACGACCTGTCCTTCGAACAGCTCGAACCGCGCTCCTTCTCCTTCAACGCCCCCTACGGTGCCTGCCCCGACTGCGCGGGCCTGGGAACCCGCTTGGAGGTCGACCCCGACCTGCTGGTCCCCGACCCGGAGAGGACCCTGGCCGAGGGCGCCATCGGCCCCTGGTCGAGCGGGCCCAACAGCGGCTACTGGGAGCGCATCCTCAAGGCGGTGGGCGAGGCCGTGGGCTTCGACCTGGACACCCCTTGGGAGAAGCTGCCGCGCCGCGCCCGCAAGGCCCTGCTGGAGGGGCACGCCACCCAGGTGCACGTCTCCTACCGCAACCGGTACGGGCGCCACCGCTCCTACTACACCGAGTTCGAGGGCGTCATCCCCTGGGTCAAGCGCCGCCACTCCGAGACCGAGAGCGACTACGGCCGCGAGCGGCTGGAGGGGTACATGCGCACGGTGCCCTGCCCCACCTGTGGGGGGAGCCGCCTCAAGCCGGTCATGCTGGCCGTGACCGTGGGCGGCATGTCCATCGCCGAGGTCGCCGAGATGCCGCTCAGCGAGAGCGCCGCCTTCCTGGCCGGCCTCCAGCTCTCCGACCGCGACATGGTCATCGCCGCCCAGGTACTCAAGGAGATCAACGCCCGTATGGGCTTCCTGCTCGACGTGGGACTGGACTACCTGAGCCTGGCCCGCTCCTCCGGTTCGCTCTCCGGCGGTGAGGCCCAGCGCATCCGCCTGGCGACCCAGATCGGCTCCGGCCTGGTGGGCGTGCTCTACGTGTTGGACGAGCCCTCCATCGGCCTGCACCAGCGCGACAACGCCCGCCTGATGGAGACCCTGCAACGTCTGCGGGACATCGGTAACACGCTCATCGTCGTCGAACACGACGAGGACACCATCCGCGCCGCCGACTGGGTGGTCGACATCGGCCCCGGCGCGGGCGAGCACGGCGGCCACGTCGTGGTCTCGGGGATCGTGGACGAGCTGCTCACCTCCTCCGAGTCGCTGACCGGTGACTACCTGGCCGGACGGCGCAGTATCGAGGTGCCCGGAACCCGACGCCCCCTCACCCGCGGACACGAGATGGTGGTCAGGGGAGCCCGCGAGAACAACCTCGGCGGCGTCGACGTCACCTTCCCGCTGGGGGTCCTCACCGCCGTCACCGGCGTGTCCGGCTCGGGCAAGTCCACCCTGGTCAACGAGATCCTGTACAAGGCGCTGGCCAAGGAGCTCAACGGCGCGCGCAACGTGCCCGGACGCCACCTGCGGGTCAACGGCATGAACAGGGTCGACAAGGTCGTGCACGTGGACCAGAGCCCCATCGGGCGGACCCCGCGCTCCAACCCGGCCACCTACTCCGGTGTCTTCGACCACGTCCGCAAGCTGTTCGCGCAGACCACCGACGCCAAGACCCGCGGCTACATGCCGGGCCGTTTCTCCTTCAACGTCAAGGGCGGCCGCTGCGAGGCCTGCGCCGGAGACGGCACGCTCAAGATCGAGATGCAGTTCCTGCCCGACGTCTACGTGCCCTGCGAGGTGTGCCACGGCGCCCGGTACAACCGGGAGACCCTCCAGGTCCGGTACAAGGGCAAGAACATCTCCGAGGTGCTCAACATGCCCATCTCCGAGGCGCTGGAGTTCTTCGAGCCGATCAACGCCATCCGCCGCCATCTACAGACCCTGGTGGACGTCGGTCTGGGGTACGTGCGGCTGGGCCAGCCCGCCACCACGCTCTCCGGCGGCGAGGCGCAGCGGGTCAAGCTCGCCTCCGAGCTGCAGCGCCGGTCCACCGGGCGGACGGTGTACGTGCTCGACGAGCCCACCACCGGCCTGCACTTCGAGGACATCCGCAAACTGCTGGGAGTGCTCAACCGGTTGACCGACACCGGTAACACGGTGATCATCATCGAGCACAACCTCGACGTCATCAAGACCGCCGACCACGTCATCGACATGGGTCCCGAGGGTGGCTCCGGTGGCGGCAGGGTCGTCGCGGAGGGCACCCCCGAGGAGGTCGCGGCGGTCGCAGACTCCTACACCGGGCAGTTCCTGGCCAAGATGCTCTAGCGGCCCAGAGCCGTCGGGGCCCGTCGCGCACCGGGAGCCGGTGCGGGGCGGGCCCCTCGCGTCAAGCACGTTCGTTCCGGGCCACAGCGGGTTGGCGCGGTCAAGGCATATGTCCCGGGTGAGTAGGCTCGGACGTGCCGGTGCGCTCGCTGGGCGGTCATCCGCCGTGTGCGGCAGCCGGTGGAGCACAGCCCCGCGCGACCGCCCCCGACGAACCGCCCTGGAGGTCGGCCACCGCCATGAACGCTCCTCCTCCCGGCCACGGCAGGGGTAGGCCGCCGGAAGACCAGCCGCGTCCGTGGCGGACGCGCCCGCCCCACGGCGCCGCCTCCGGAGCGGGCGGACCCTCCGGCCCCGAGCCCGTGGAGCGGCTCTATCCGCTGGCCAGCCGAAGGATCCGCGTCCACGCACGTGTCATCGACCTGGTCCTGGTCGCCCTGCCCGCGCTGCTGCTGGCCCTCGTGCTCTCCCTGGCCTGGGTCGGCGTGCAGGAACTCGGTCTCGGTGACACCGACGACATCGGCCAGCGGTACCCGCTCTTCCTGTCGGTGACCTTCTTCCTGCTCTACACCGGTTACGAGACCCTCGCCCTCTCCCGCTGGCAGCAGACCCTGGGCAAGCGCAAAGTGGGCCTGCGTATCGCCCCGGCGGCCGGGACCGGACGTCTGGGGCCGCTGCCGCTGCCGGCCCTGGCCGTGCGCGCCGCGTTGCTGGCCCTGCCCTTCCTGCTGCTCTTCTCCTTCGGTTGGTTCTGGTGGGTGCTGGTGGCCGTGACGGCCCTGCTCACCGGTGGTATGGCGGCCTGGAACAAACCCAACCGGCAGGGACTGCACGACAAGATCGCCGGGACGGTGGTTCTCGACGTGGGAGCCCACGCCCCGGAGCAGGGCCTCCGGTCCACGCCGCCTCCGCCGCGGGGCTAGGGTTTCCGGCCACCCCGGCACCGGGCACCCCAACGCAGCTACTACATTGTGTAGTGATATTTCGGCGCAGGTGAGGAGCGTTTGGTCGTGGCCGGTAAGAGGACGTGTGGGTGCGGGATGAGCAGGCGTCGACTGCTCGGAACGGCGGGGGCGGCCGCGGCCGTCACGGCCGCGAGCGCCTGTGGCGGCGAGGGGCCCAAGCCTCAGGAGGCCCGGTACGGCCAGGTGGTCGGCCAGACCACCGACGTCCCCGAGGGCGCGGGGGCCGTCTTCAGCGACAGCAAGCTGGTCGTCACCCAGCCGGAGAAGGACGACTACCGGGCGTTCGGCGCCGCGTGCACACACGGGGGCTGCACCGTCCAGGAGGTGGAGGAGGTCATCCGCTGCCTCTGCCACGGCAGCGAGTTCGACATCTCCTCCGGTGAGCCGGTGACCGGACCGGCTCAGGAGCCGCTGGAGTCGTTCGTCGTCACCATCGACGGCACCGACATCATCCTGGAGTCGGCTTCCGAATCCTGAGGGACCAGGCGCGGGGACGGCGTCCCCGCGCCCACACGAACGGCGCCCGGAGCAGCTCGCTCCGGGCGCCGTTCGTGTCATGGGCCGAAGAGGGTTCAGGCCTCGCCGGGGTCGCCCCCGGGAGGACCGGTGACGCCGCTGGGCTCGCGGTGCCGAAACGCCGAGGTCGGGAACTGGGAGGCGTAGGAGGCCTCGCTCTCGTCCGCTGCGAGGAACTGGGTGCGGTCGCGCGGCAGGGACTCGGGGTAGTTGGCGACCAGCCAGCCGATCATGTGTTCGCGGATCTCGCAGGCGATGTCCCACTGGGCGCCGGTGTCGGCGGCGGTGGCCACCACCCGCACCATCACACCGCCGGTCTCGGTGATGTCCACGACCTGGCAGGACCAGCTGCGCCCGTCCCAGCTCTTGCTGGAGGTGATCAGGCGCCCGGTCTCCTCGCGCAGCTCCGCGATCGGAACCTCCCAGTCCAGCGGCAGTACCACCTTGGCGGTGATCGCCGTGCTCTGCTTGGTCCAGTTCTCGAAGCTGGTCGTGGTGAAGTTGACGACCGGTACCACCAGGCGGCGCTCGTCCCAGATCTTGATGGTGACGTTGACCAGGCTGAGCTCCTCGACACGGCCCCACTCGCCTTCGACCACGACCACGTCACCGATGCGCAGGGCGTCGCTGAAGGCCAGCTGCAACCCGGCGAAGAGGTTGCCCAGGGTGGACTGGGCGGCCACACCGGCGACGATGCCGATGACACCCGCCGAGGCCAGCAGCCCGGCGCCGAGCGCCTGGACCTCTTCGAAGGTGAACAGGATGGCGGCGATCGCCAGGACCACGATGACCGAGGTGATCACCCTGCGCAGCAGCCGCACCTGGGTCTGTAGGCGCCGGGCCTTGCGGTCGGCGTCGCCGTTGGCGGCCGACAGGCGGGCCAGGACCATGTCCGTGGCGGCGTGGGCAAGGCTGATGCCCAGCGCCGTCAGCGTCGCGATCATGAGGATGCTCATCGCGTGGTCGATGGTCCGGAACGTGCTCCAGTCCACCTCATTCGGGTCGTTGCCCGGGTTGGGCAGGGCCAGGTTCACACCGAGTATGGCGGCCGCGCCGTAGGCCGTGTAGGTCGTACGCGCGACCACGTACTGGGACACCCGCCAGACCCTGCCCAGCTTGTGCTTGAGCACCCAGCGCGCGGCGAAGACCAGCAGCACCGCGATGGTGACGGCGATGCCGATCGTTATCCATTGCTGAACGCTCACGACGAGGGCCCCCTTGTCGTCCATGTCGGGAAGATCCGATGTCCTGGCCCAACTTAGACCATGCGGATACATAATCGTGACGTTTACCTTGCACGCGATGGTAGACGTGAGCGTGCTCCCGGGCCGAAACCGGGTGGCCTGCGGGCGAGGGAGACGGTGGCAGCCGGCCGAGGTGAGGAGCACCACTCCCGGGGCGCACGGGCCGTGGTTGGCCGTATGTCCCCCCGACCTACCAGAATGGGGGCATGGCTGCGACTCCTCACTTGCGTCCCGCACCCGGATCGATTCCGACCGAGCCGGGCGTGTACCGGTTCCGGGACGCGTCCGGCCACGTCATCTACGTGGGCAAGGCCAAGAACCTGCGGTCCCGGCTCTCCTCCTACTTCCGCGACTTCGCCGGGCTGCACCCGCGCACCCAGCAGATGGTCTCCACCGCGGCCGACGTGGACTGGACGATCGTCGGCACCGAGGTGGAGGCCCTCCAGCTGGAGTACTCCTGGATCAAGCAGTACGGCCCCCGGTTCAACGTCAAGTACCGCGACGACAAGAGCTACCCCTACCTGGCGGTCACCCTCCAAGAGGAGTTCCCCAGGGTGCAGGTGATGCGCGGTGCCAAACGCAAGGGGGTGCGCTACTTCGGCCCCTACTCACACGCCTGGGCCATCCGCGAGACCGTCGACCTGCTGCTGCGGGTCTTCCCCGTGCGCACCTGCTCGGCCGGGGTCTTCCGCGGTGCCCGCAACAGCGGCCGGCCCTGCCTGCTCGGCTACATCGGCAAGTGCGTGGCCCCGTGCGTGGGCAGGGCCTCACCGCAGGACCACCGGGCCCTGGTCGACGACTTCTGTTCCTTCCTCGCGGGCGACACCGGCCGGTTCGTCCGCGAACTGGAGGGGCAGATGAAGGAGGCCGCCAAGGAGATGGAGTACGAGCGCGCCGCCCGTATCCGTGACGACCTCGTGGCCCTGCGCGCCGCCCTGGAGAAACAGGCCGTCGTCCTGCCGGACTCCACCGACTGCGACGTCATCGCCCTGGCTGACGACCAGCTGGAGGCCGCCATCCAGATCTTCCACGTACGCGGCGGCCGCATCCGTGGCCAGCGCGGCTACGTCGTGGACAAGGTCGCCGACGATGCCCCGGCCGAGCTGATGAGCACCTTCCTGGGCCAGCTCTACGGGCCCACCGAGGGCGCCGAGGAGAGCGCGGGCACCGGCAGTGCCGTCCCACGCGAGGTCCTGGTCTCCCACGAGCTCGACGATCCCGCGGCCATGGCCGCCTGGTTGGGGGAGCACCGCGGCTCCGCCGTGGATCTGCGGGTGCCCCGGCGCGGCGACAAGAAGTCCCTCATGGAGACCGTCGACAAGAACGCCCGAGAGGCGCTGGCCCGGCACAAGACCCACCGTGCCGGGGACCTGAGCACCCGTGGCCGCGCGCTCAACGAGGTCCAGGAGGCCCTGGACCTGCCCGAGGCGCCGCTGCGCATCGAGTGCTTCGACATCTCCAACCTGCAAGGTGAGCACGTGGTGGCGTCCATGGTGGTCTTCGAGGACGGCCTGGCCCGCAAGTCCGAGTACCGGCGCTTCTCCATCCGCGGCAGCGGCGAGGGAGGACGGGAACAGCACGACGTCGCCGCCATGTACGAGGTGATCCACCGCCGCTTCCGCCGCTATCTGGAGGAGAGCACCAGGAACGGTGAGGTCGCCCACATGGGAGAGACTGGGGACCACAGTGGTCATCAGAGCGGCGACGAGCCGTCACCCGGCAAGTTCGCCTACCCGCCTAACCTTGTGGTGGTGGACGGTGCTCGGCCCCAGGCCGAGGCGGCGCGCCGCGCTCTGGACGAGCTCGGGATCGAGGACGTCGCGGTGTGCGGTCTGGCCAAGCGCCTGGAGGAGGTGTGGTTGCCCGGAGACGAGGACCCGGTGATCCTGCCCCGCGCGGGTGAGGGCCTCTACCTGCTCCAGCGGGTGCGCGACGAGGCGCACCGCTTCGCCATTCGCTACCACCGGCAAAAGCGCGCCAAGGCGCTCACCGGTAGCAGCCTGGACGAGCTGCCCGGCCTCGGTCCGGCCCGCAGGTCGGCCCTGATCAAGGAGTTCGGCTCAGTGAAACGACTGGCCTCGGCCACGGCCGAGGAGATCGCGGCGGTGCCCGGGATCGGCCCCAAGCTGGCCGAGTCCGTGCACGCGCACCTGTCCGGCGGCCCCGCCGGAACAGGCAGGGAGGGAAACGGGGCACCAGAACGGCACACCGCTGACGGGGGAGGAGAGGTATGACGGTCGAACTGGGCGGGGAGCTACCGCCCGAGGTGGTCATCGTCACCGGCATGTCCGGTGCGGGCCGCAGCACGGCGGCCAGGGCCCTGGAGGACCTGGACTGGTTCGTGGTGGACAATCTGCCACCGGGCCTGCTGCCGACGATGATCGAGCTGGCCGGGCGCACGCACGGCGCAGTGCCGCGGGTCGCCGTGGTCGTCGACGTGCGCTCACTGGCTTTCACCGAGGACCTGCTGACCACGGTGGAGGAACTACGCAAGCGCGACATCATCGCGCGCGTGCTCTATCTGGAGGCCAGCGACGAGGCCCTGGTCCGCAGGTTCGAGGGCGTGCGCAGACCCCATCCCCTCCAGGGCGACGGCCGCCTGACCGACGGGATCGACCGCGAGCGCGACACCCTGCGCGCCGTCCGCGGGGAGGCCGACCTGGTCATCGACACCTCCCAGCTCAACGTGCACCAGCTCAAAGCCCGGGTGATCGGCTTCTTCGGGCAGAGTGACGAGGCGCGCCCCCGGGCCAACGTGGTCTCCTTCGGTTTCAAGCACGGTCTGCCCGTCGACGCCGACCTGGTGCTGGACTGCCGTTTCCTGCCCAACCCCCACTGGGTGCCCGAGCTCAAACCGATGAGCGGCCGCGAGGACCAGGTACGCGACTACGTCCTGTCCCAGGACGGGGCCAAGGAGATGCTGGAGGCCTACACCGAGGTCCTCAGGCTGACCATCGACGGGTACCAGCGCGAGGGCAAGCACTACATGACCCTGGCGGTGGGCTGCACCGGCGGCAGGCACCGCAGCGTGGCCATGGCGGAGCAGTTCGCCGACCGCCTGCGCGGGCAGGATGTGGACGTGCACGTGGTTCACCGGGACATCGGCCGCGAGTGATCCGGATCGGCCACCCGGTGCCCTGACTGCCGCCGGTGCACCGTTCTCGGTGGTACGGTCCGATTCGTCCGGTGGACCTGGGACGAGGGGCAGACCACAGCCATGATGAGCACAGCACCCGACGAGGACGGGCGGCGCCCGCCCCGGGTGGTCGCGCTGGGGGGCGGACACGGCCTGCACGCCTCCCTGTCGGCCCTGCGCAGGGTGACCACTGACGTGACGGCGATCGTCACGGTCGCCGACGACGGCGGATCCAGCGGCCGGCTCCGCGAGGAACTCGGCGTTCTGCCGCCCGGTGACCTGCGCATGGCGCTGGCCGCGCTGTGCGGCGACGACGAGTGGGGGCACACCTGGAGCCAGGTGATCCAGCACAGGTTCCGCTCGGAGGGGGAACTGCACGGCCACGCGGTCGGCAACCTGCTGATCGTGGCCCTGTGGGAGCTGCTCGGCGACTCGGTGGCGGGCCTGGACTGGGTGGGCCAGCTTCTGGGCGCGCACGGCCGGGTACTGCCGATGTCGTCGGTGCCGCTGGACATCGCCGCGGAGGTGTCCGGGATCGACCCGGAGCGTCCGGACGCGCTGACCACGGTGCGCGGCCAGGTGGCGTGCGCCAGCACCAGCGGCAAGGTGCGCTCCATCTCCCTGATCCCGGAGGCCCCGCCCGCCAGCCCGCAGGCGGTCAAGGCGGTACGCGAGGCCGACTGGGTGGTCTTCGGCCCCGGGTCGTGGTTCACCAGCGTGCTGCCCCACCTGCTGGTACCGGACCTGGCGCACGCCCTGATCACCACCCGGGCCAAGCGCATGGTGGCACTGAACCTGTCGCCGCAGCGGGGCGAGACCGACGGCTTCCGCCCCGAGACCTATCTGGAGGTGCTGCGCGAGCACGCGCCCAAGCTGGGCGTGGACGTGGTGCTCGCCGACCGGGGAACCGTGGAGGAGACCGAACCCCTGGCGGAGGTGGTCGGCCAGCTGGGCGGGCGCCTGGAACTGGCGCACCTGTCGCGCGCCGACGGTACCCCGCGCCACGATCCCGACCGGCTCGTGAGGGCCTTCGAGCGGATTCTGGAGGACTGACGGATTCGCTCGGGAGGGGAACGGGAAGACCAGCGCCATGGTCGAGCACCACGTGTACGTGGAACGCGTTCACGACGAGGTTCGCGCGGCGCCGAACCCGGACCGGGAGGGGCAGGACACGCCACCGGGCCGGCGCTTCCTGGTGGACCGGCTGTGGCCGCGCGGGGTCTCCAAAGAGGCCTTGGAAGGGGTCGCCTGGGTGAGGGATACCGCACCCAGCGACGGGCTGCGCCAGTGGTTCGGACACGCCCCGGAGCGGTTCGCCGAGTTCGCTGAGCGCTAACGGTCCGAACTGGACGCCCGGCCGGAGGCGCTGGTCCCGATCCTGGAAGCCGCGCGGAGGGGCCGGTCACCCTGCTGTACGCGGCCCGGGACACCGAGCACAACCACGCCCTCGTCCTACGCGACTACTTGCGTGAGACGCTGTCCTCCCAGGCCGGGAGCAATTGACCGCACACCGGCACGAAGGCCGACAGGAACGTCGCCGACCTGGTCGGCGGATGGGCGACACGCCGTGCGAGGGTCGGCATCTGGCGCCTCGTCACGTAGTCTGCCACGGGGAAAGCCGCTCGTGGCAGGGCCGCGGCGGCACATCCCGGCGCCGAGCCCGCGGCGCCGGGTCGGCTTGTTCGACGGGGAGGACCGCAGCGATGGCGATGACCGGCGTGGTGAAGGATGAGTTGAGCCGTTTGGCCATTCTCAAGCCATGCTGCCGCAAGGCGGAGGTGTCCACCATCCTGCGATTCACCGGGGGTCTGCACCTTGTGGGCGGGCGGATCGTGATCGAGGCCGAGCTCGACACCGGCGTGGCCGCGCGTCGCCTGCGCAAGGACATCTCCGAGGTCTTCGGCCACGAGTCCGAGGTGGTCGTGCTCTCTCCGAGCGGTCTGCGCAAGGGTAACCGGTACGTGGTGCGGGTGATCAAGGACGGCGAGTCCCTGGCCCGGCAGACGGGGCTGGTGGACAACAACGGCCGTCCGGTGCGCGGCCTGCCCCGGCACGTGGTGGCGGGCGGGGCCTGCGACGCCGAGTCGGCGTGGCGGGGCGCCTTCATCGCGCACGGATCCCTGACCGAACCGGGACGGTCGATGTCCCTGGAGGTCACCTGCCCCGGGCCGGAGGCGGCGCTGGCGCTGGTGGGCGCGGCGCGCCGTCTGAAGGTGCACGCCAAGGCACGCGAGGTGCGTGGTGTGGACCGGGTGGTGGTGCGCGACGGCGACTCCATCGGCGCGCTGCTGACCCTGCTGGGCGCGCACCAGAGCGTGCTGGCGTGGGAGGAGAGGCGGATGCGCCGGGAGGTGCGCGCGACCGCCAACCGGCTGGCCAACTTCGACGACGCCAACCTGCGCCGCAGCGCGCGTGCGGCGGTGGCCGCCGGGGCGCGCGTGGAGCGGGCCCTGGAGATCCTGGGCGACGACGCGCCCAAGCACCTGGTGGCCGCGGGCCAGCTGCGCCTGGCGCACAAGCAGGCGTCGCTGGAGGAACTGGGCCAGCTGTCCGTCCCGCCGCTGACCAAGGACGCCATCGCGGGGCGCATCCGCAGACTGCTGGCCATGGCCGACAAGCGTGCGAGCGACCTGGGCATAGAGGGGACCGAGGCCAACCTCACCCCGGACATGCTGGTCCCCTGACCGGGGTGCGTTCGCCTGGAGCCGCCACACCTGCGTAACACCCGTGTTCGGCTTTGTTAACCGCACGAACTCGTGGATAACTTCCGACAATGGTATAGACCTTTAAGGCGCGCGGTGCCAGGATGGTCGCGAATCCACAAGGGTCCGGCAGCGCCCGGCCACAGCCTCCCGTCGGCGCTCCGCTAGGCTCTTCGTCAACGCCCGGTGTGCGTTGACCCTGCTCATTGCGGTCGGCCGGTTAGTCCCGGCACGTCCCCGTTCCAGGTGGGGGAATGCCCGGGTGAAAATGATGTGCGATATATGAGGAGATTGGTTCCGTGACCATCCGTGTAGGCGTCAACGGCTTCGGTCGGATCGGCCGCAATTTCTGGCGCGCGGTCGCCGCTGGCGGCAGCGACATCGAAATCGTCGCGGTCAACGACCTCACCGACACCAAGACGCTCGCGCACCTGCTCAAGTACGACACCGTGCTCGGCACCCTGAGCGGCGACGTCGAGGTCGGCGACGACTTCATCCGCGTGGGCGACAAGAGTGTCAAGGTCCTGGCTCAGCGCGACCCGGCCCAGCTGCCCTGGTCGGACCTGAACGTGGACGTCGTCATCGAGTCCACCGGCCGCTTCACCAAGGCCGAAGACGCCAAGAAGCACATCGAGGCTGGCGCCAAGAAGGTCATCATCTCCGCCCCGGCCAAGGGCGAGGACCTGACCGTCGTCATGGGCGTCAACGACGACAAGTACGACGCGGCCAACCACCACGTCATCTCCAACGCCTCCTGCACCACCAACTGCGTGGCTCCCATGGCGAAGGTGCTCCTGGACAGCTTCGGCATCCAGCAGGGCCTGATGACCACGGTGCACGCCTACACCAACGACCAGGTCATCCTGGACTTCCCGCACAAGGACCTGCGTCGTGCCCGTGCGGCCGGGCAGAACATCATCCCGACCACCACCGGTGCCGCCAAGGCCACCGCCCTGGCCATTCCGGAGCTGGAGGGCAAGCTGGACGGTATGGCCATGCGCGTGCCCGTGCCGGACGGTTCGGTGACCGACCTGGTCGTGACCCTGGAGCGCGAGGTCACCAAGGAAGACGTCAACGCCGCGTTCAAGGCCGCCGCCGAGGGGCCGCTCAAGGACGTGCTCCTCTACACCGAGGACGAGATCGTCTCCTCCGACATCGTCGGCACCTCGCCCTCCTGCACCTTCGACTCCAAGCTGACCATGGCCTTCGGCAACCAGGTCAAGATCGTCGGCTGGTACGACAACGAGTGGGGCTACTCCAGCCGCCTGGTCGACCTGGCCAAGCTGGTCGGATCCGGCCTGTAGCGTTCACGGCCCTCATGGCCGACAGCGCGTGAGACGGCACCCCTTCGCCCGCAGTGCGCGCGGAGGGGTGCCGTCGTGCGCGTCGCTCCCGGATCCACCGCCCGGGACCGCCCAACCCACATTCCAAGAGGAGACCAGCATGCGGACGATCGACGAACTCGACGTCTCCGGCAAGCGCGTGTTCGTCCGGGCCGATCTGAACGTGCCCCTGGACGGCGACCGGATCACCGACGACGGCCGCATCCGCGCGGCCGTGCCGACCATCGCCGCTCTCCGCGAGCGCGGCGCCCGCGTCATCGTCGCCGCTCACCTGGGCCGTCCCAAGGGCGCCCCCGACCCCCGCTACTCCCTGCGCTCCGTCGCCGCCCGCCTGGGCGAGCTGCTGGGTACCGAGGTGGCCTTCTCCGCCGACACCGCCGGTGAGTCGGCCCGCGCCACCAGCGCCGCGCTGGAGGACGGCCAGGTCGCGCTACTGGAGAACGTGCGTTTCGAACCCGGCGAGACCAGCAAGGACGACGCCGAGCGCGGTGAACTCGCCGACCGCCTCGCCCAGCTCGCCGACCTGTACGTCGGCGACGCCTTCGGCGCCGTGCACCGTAAGCACGCCAGCGTCTACGACCTGCCCGGCAAGCTCCCGCACGCCGTCGGCGGTCTGGTGCTGACCGAGGTCGAGGTGCTCAGGAAGCTCACGAGCGACCCCCAGCGCCCCTACGCCGTGGTCCTGGGCGGCTCCAAGGTCTCCGACAAGCTCGGCGTCATCGACAATCTCCTCGGTACCGCCGACCGCCTGCTCATCGGCGGCGGCATGGTCTTCACCTTCCTCAAGGCCAAGGGCTACGAGGTCGGTTCCAGCCTGCTGGAAGCCGACCAGATCGACACCGTCAAGGGCTACCTGGAGCGTGCCGAGCGCGAGGGCGTGGAGATCATCCTGCCCGTGGACGTCGTGGCCGCCGACAAGTTCGCCGCCGACGCCGCGCACGACGCGGTCGACGTCAACTCCATCCCGGCCGACCGGATGGGCCTGGACATCGGCCCCAGGAGCCAGGCGCTCTTCGCCGAGAAGCTCGCCGACACCAGGATCGTGTTCTGGAACGGCCCGATGGGCGTGTTCGAGATGGAGCCCTACGCGGGCGGTACCCGCGCGCTGGCCGGCTCCCTGATCGACTCGGGCGCGTTCACGGTGGTCGGTGGCGGCGACTCCGCCGCCGCCGTGCGCGCGCTCGGCTTCGACGAAGCGGCGTTCGGCCACATCTCCACCGGCGGCGGTGCCAGTCTGGAGTACCTGGAGGGCAAGGACCTGCCCGGTATCAGCGCCCTCAAGTAAGCAGTGTGCGCCCGTTTCACCGCGCCTTCCCGCGGTGCCCGGGCCAGCCCTTCGAACGTCCCGTAAGGAAGTGCCGACATGTCCCAACGCCTGCCGCTCATCGCGGGCAACTGGAAAATGAACAACAACCACCTGGAGGCCATCGCGCTCGTCCAGAAACTGGCGTTCGCGCTGAACGACAAGGACCACGACAGCGCCGAGGTCGTCGTCCTGCCGCCCTTCACCGACCTGCGCAGCGTCCAGACGCTGGTCGACGGCGACAAGCTCAAGATCGCCTACGGCGCCCAGGACGTCTCCGCCCATGACAAGGGCGCCTACACCGGCGAGGTCTCCGGCTCCATGCTGGCCAAGCTGGACTGCTCCTACGTCCTTGTGGGCCACTCCGAGCGCCGCGAGCACCACCAGGAGGACGACGCCCTGGTCAACGCCAAGGTCAGGGCCGCCTTCAAGAACGACATCGTCCCGATTCTGTGCATCGGCGAGGGACTGGAGGTCCGTCAGGCGGGTCAGCAGGTGGAGCACGTCCTGGCCCAGCTGGACGGCGCACTCAAGGAGGTCCCGGCCGAGCAGGCCGAGAGGATCGTCGTCGCCTACGAGCCCGTGTGGGCCATCGGCACGGGCGAGGTGGCCACCCCCGAGGACGCCCAGGAAGTGTGCTCGGCGGTCCGCAAGCGCCTGGCCGAGCTGTACTCGCCCGAGGTCGCCGGCGCCGTGCGCGTCCTGTACGGCGGTTCGGTCAAGGGCGACAACGCCCCTGGCATCATGGCCAAGGACGACGTCGACGGCGCCCTGGTCGGCGGTGCCTGCCTCAAGGCCGACGAGTTCGTCAAGATCATCCGCTTCGGCGAGCAGTAGCCGCTGAACGGGACCCCGGCCCGTCACCCTCTATGCCCGATGGTGACGGGTCGGGTGCCCGACAGGTCGTCCGGTCGGGCTAGACTTCGCTATGGGGTTATCCGTGCCTCGCGGTTTCCCCGCCCGTGCCGTCATTGGCACGGTAAAATCCGAAATTGTCCCCGATCTCCTCCTCCTCAGTTCCCGTATCGGCCCAGCACCACCGCCGCCGCGGGTGGGAAGTGGGGATCGAGGCGTCCATCCCCCCGCTTCGGGGTCGAGCTACGGGTGAGCGTGTGATCCTCGGTCTGTCCATCTTCGTGATGCTTCTCAGCGTGTTGCTGGTCCTGCTGGTGCTCATGCACAAGGGCAAGGGCGGCGGTCTCTCCGACATGTTCGGCGGCGGCGTCACGTCCTCGCTCGGCGGGTCGTCGGTGGTCGAACGCAACCTCGACCGCATGACCGTCGGGTTCGCGGTCGCCTGGATCCTCGCCATCGTCGTCCTCGGCCTGCTGATCAACCGGGGAATGTGACCCGCGGTCCGCGGGACGCACCCCGTCTACAGTCAAGCTCGCCCGAGAACCGGTGAGCGAGTTCGCCGAAGGAGTTTTTCGTGGGTAGTGGCAGTGCCATCCGTGGCAGCCGTGTCGGAGCCGGCCCCATGGGCGAGGCGGAGCGGGGCGAGGCCGCCCCCCGCATCCGGGTTCCGTTCTACTGCGCGAACCTGCACGAGGTCGTGCCCAGTTTTGCGGGCGAGGCGCTGGTGCCCGACGAGTGGGACTGCCCGCGCTGCGGCTTCCCCGCGGGCAAGGACAAGGCGAACCCTCCGTCGCCGCCGCGCACCGAGCCGTACAAGACCCACCTGGCATATGTGAAGGAGCGCCGCAGCGTGGAGGAGGGCAGGCTCATCCTCGACGAGGCCCTGGCCAAGCTGCGCGCTGACCGTGCCGCCGTCGAGGCCCACATGAAGGCTTCGCAGAACTAGGCCGACGGGCCTTCGGCCGCAGTATCCGCCCGTCCCGCCCACGACACCCCCAGACCCCCGTCGGCGCCCGAACGACACCCCCAGGGGCCGGACGAGCGTTCACCGAACAGGCTCTGGTCCCCCGAAGGCTTCCCGTGGGGCCCGCCGCGATCGCGGCGGGCCCCACGGGCGTGTGGGCCCCGGACTTCCCCCCTGGCCGTCGCGGCGTCGGAGCCGGCGCGCACCACGCGTACGGACAGGTCCGTCGCGGCAGCCGGACCGGCGCTGGTGAGGACGTCGCCTCCGTCGACGTACGGGCCCGCCCATACATGAAGATGGAAGCGAACTTTCTCATTCTCGGGACTGGTGTGGCTGGTGGGAAATACAGTGATCGCCACACCCCCGACAGCCCCTGTGAGGAGATGGTGTCGATGTCCACGTGCCCTACCGGCGGGGACCACGATTGGATCCTTGGCGACGACCGCAAGTTCCAGTGCGCCAAGTGCGGAGCTCAGAGCGCTCGGCGTTTTTGATCTCCGGGCCCCGGTTGTATCGTTCCGCGTCCGGCGAGCCGCCCCTTGTCCATGGCGCGCCAGGTCACCGGTTCCCCCAGCGTCTCGGCCACCCCCTTGGCCCAGCGCTCCAAGCAGGCGAACCGCTCCGGCCCGTCCGGAAGCACGGTACGGCCCTGGTAGTGCATCCCGTCCAGGACGATGATCTCGCCGTTCACCCACAGTTCGGTGTCGTACTCGTTCATGCTCGGCCTCATGCACCGGACTCTAGCGGCCCGAGGCCGCGGCCACCCGTGCTTTGGTCGATCACGGCCACCGGAACATCCCGCGCATGGGCGCTCCGGCGCACATACCACGCGCGGGAGTTGGAAGAATGGGGGACATGGCCACCCCCGAACCACCGGACCCGACCACAGCGCCTCCGTCGGTCCCCTCGGACCTGAACCAGCCGCCCGGCGGTGTCTCGCACCTGCGCAGGTACGTCAGCCTGCGCGGCCCGAACACGCGGATGTGGATGACCGCGGCCTACTTCTCCGCCGCGCTCACCGTGGGTTTCCTGGTGGTCCTGGGGTCCATGCTCTGGCACGTGCTGCGCCAGGAGAGCACGGTCGGCTCGGTGTCCCTGTGGGCCTCGGCGGGCCTGGTCATGCTCTTCCTCGGCCCGGGGAGCAACGCGTTCATGCTGAGTGGGCTGCCGCAGCGCATCACCCGGCAGGGCATCAGCGCCGACAGCGACGGCGTCACGGTCCTACAGGAGCGCAAGTGGTGGTTCCCCGGTGAGGGGACGTTCATCTCCTGGCCGGAGATCCGGCGCATCCGCGAGGCGCACACCGGCGAGCGCAGGCCCACCTACTTCATCGAGTTCGTGCTCGACACCCACCGCACCGACGCGGAACTGCCCAACTGGGCCGAGACCGCCGAAAGCCTCGGCCTGGAGCCGGTGGAGGCGCCCACGCAGTTCTACGTCCAGGTGCCCAAGGAGATCAAGGAGAAGATCCTCAAGATGGTGGAGCGCACCGCACCGCTGCCCTCCATCGTGGAACGGACCCCTCCGCTACGGTGAGGCGCGCCCGTCCAGGCGCCGGGTCAGCTCGGCGGCGGCGTCGCGGACCCTCCCGGCCAGGGCCTGAGGGGTGACCGGCCGCGCGCTGGGTACCGTCAGGCTGATCGCCGCCGCCGGACGGCCGTTGTGGTCCAGGGCGGCCGCCGCCACCGACACGAAGCCCTCGGTGACCTGGCCGTCCTCGATCGACCAGCCTTGGCGCTGCTCCTCGGCCAGTGTCCGGCGCAGCTCCCCGGGTGTGGCTGGTCCACGCCCGGTGCGGCTGGTGAACGCGGCCGCGTTCGGATACAGGGCGCGCACTTGCGCGCGCGGCAGCCGGGCCAGCATGGACCGCCCGGACGCCGTCAGGTGCGCGGGCAGGCGGACCCCCACCCCGGTGATCAGCGCCGGGACGTGCGGGGGCTGCTCCTTGAGCAGGTAGAGGGTGTCGCCGCCGTGCAGCACGCCGAGGTGGGCGGTGGCACCGGTGGCCTCGGTGAGCTGGTGCAGCAGCGGACGTGCCAGGCGCTCCACGCCGTCGTGGCGCAGGTAGGCCGAGCCGATCTCGAACGCGGCCACCCCCAGCCCCCAGCGGCGCTCCTCGGGCAGGTGGGTCACGAAGCCCTCCTCCGCCATGGCCTCCAGCAGTTGGTACACGCTGGAGCGGGGAACGTCGAGCTCGGCGGCTATCGCCGAGGCCGGCACCGGCCCGGGGCGGGTCGCCAGGAAGCGCAGCAGCCGCAGTGCGCGGGTGGCCGCCGGAACGAGGCTCATGTCCTGATCGTCCCACGGTACTCCTCTTCCTGCTGTCTGAAATGCCAGACGGAACCTTCGTGCCAGGCCTTCATCAGGGGTCCCACAGGAGGTCGAATGGGAGGCATGTCCACAGCAGTTCCTTCCGTCGTCATCGGCGATGCCCGCCTCACCCCGGCCCAGATCCGCGACGTCGCCCGCCACGGCGCGCACGTCACCCTCTCCGAGGAGGCCCGTAAGGCCCTCCGGCACGGCCGTGAACGGGTCGAGTCCCTGGCCCGCGGTGAGACCCCCGCCTACGGGGTCAGCACCGGCTTCGGCGCGCTCGCCACCCGCCACATCGCCCCCGACCTGCGGGCCCGCCTGCAGCGGTCGCTCATCCGCTCCCACGCCGCCGGGACCGGACCCGAGGTGGAGCGCGAGGTCGTGCGCGCGCTGATGCTGTTGCGCCTGCGCACCCTGGCCTCGGGCAACACCGGTGTGGAGGTCACCACCGCTGAGACCCTCGCGGCCCTGCTCAACGCCGAGATCACCCCGGTCGTGCATGAGTACGGCAGTCTGGGCTGCTCCGGCGACCTGGCGCCGCTGTCGCACGTGGCGCTCGCCCTGATGGGCGAGGGCCAGGTCCGCGACGCCTCAGGCGAGGTCCGCCCCGCCTACACCGCCCTGCACGACGCCGGTGTCCGTCCGGTGGAGCTGGGCGCCAAGGAGGGCCTGGCGCTGATCAACGGCACCGACGGCATGCTCGGCATGCTCACACTGGCCTGCATGGACCTGGAACGCCTGCTCAAGGTCGCCGACATCACCGCCGCGATGAGCGTCGAGGCACTGCTGGGTACCGACCGGGTCTTCTCCGAGGAGTTGCAGCGGTTGCGCCCGCACCCCGGTCAGGCCGCCTCCGCCGCCAACATGCGCCTGCTGCTGGCCGACTCGCCGATCATGGCCTCCCACCGCGGCCCCGACTGCAACCGGATCCAGGACGCCTACTCGCTGCGCTGCGCCCCGCAGGTCGCCGGA
The DNA here is from genome assembly GCF_056312425.1 of Nocardiopsis sp. TRM 82005. NCBI lineage: Bacteria > Bacillati > Actinomycetota > Actinomycetes > Streptosporangiales > Nocardiopsidaceae > Nocardiopsis > Nocardiopsis sp. TRM 82005. The sequence goes on along the minus strand of NZ_JBWDTQ010000026.1, from coordinate 85,028 downwards.
GCCGCACGCGACACCCTCGACCACGCCCTGCTCGTGGCCGGACGCGAACTGGACAGCGTCATCGACAACCCGGTGGTACTGGACGACGGCCGTGTGGAGTCCAACGGCAACTTCCACGGAGCGCCCGTGGCCTACGTACTCGACTTCCTGGCCATCGCGGTCGCCGACACCGCCTCCATCGCCGAGCGGCGCACCGACCGCATGCTCGACGTGTCGCGTTCCCACGGTCTGCCCGCCTTCCTGGCCGACGACCCCGGCGTGGACTCCGGACACATGATCGCCCAGTACACGCAGGCAGCCATCGTCTCCGAGCTCAAGCGCCTGGCCGTGCCCGCCAGCGTCGACTCCATCCCCAGCTCGGCCATGCAGGAGGACCACGTGTCCATGGGCTGGTCGGCCGCCCGCAAGCTGCGCCGCGCCGTGGACGGCCTGGCCAGTGTGCTGGCGGTGGAGCTGCTCACCGCCGCCCGTGCCCTGGACCTGCGTTCGCCGCTGGAGCCCGGGCCCGCCACCGGCGCCGTGCTGCGCGCCGTGCGCGAGAAGGTGCCCGGTCCCGGACCCGACCGCCATCTGGCCCCCGAGATCGACGCCGTCACCGCCCTGGTCACCGACGGCTCGGTGGTCGAGGCCGCAGAATCCGTCGTCCCGCTGGTCTGACCCGCCGAAGGAGAACCGTATGAGCAGTCCGCGCACCGTCCGCGCCGCACGCGGCGCCGTCCTGTCCGCCAAGGGGTGGCAGCAGGAGGCCGCCCTGCGCATGTTCCACAACAATCTCGATCCCGAGGTCGCCGAGCACCCCGAGGACCTGGTCGTCTACGGCGGCACCGGCCGGGCCGCGCGCGACTGGCACAGCTTCGACCGCATCACCGCCGCCCTGCGCGACCTGGAGGGCGACGAGACCCTGCTCGTGCAGTCGGGCCGCCCGGTCGGTGTCATGCGCACACACGAGTGGGCGCCCAGGGTGCTCCTCGCCAACAGCAACCTGGTGGGGGACTGGGCGAACTGGCCCGAGTTCCGCCGGCTGGAGGCCCAGGGACTGACCATGTACGGGCAGATGACCGCCGGTTCGTGGATCTACATCGGAACACAGGGCATCCTCCAGGGCACCTATGAGACCTTCGCGGCCGTCGCCGCCAAGAGGTTCGGCGGGACACTGGCCGGAACGGTCACCCTGACCGCCGGGCTCGGCGGTATGGGCGGAGCCCAGCCGCTGGCCGTCACCATGAACGACGGCGTCGCGATCGTGGTCGAGTGCGACTCCAGCCGTATCGACCGCCGCATCGAGCACCGCTACCTGGACGTGCGCGCCGACGGCCTGGACCACGCCCTGCGGCTGGCCGAGCGGGCGCGCGACGAACGGCGCCCGCTGTCGATCGGCTTGCTCGGCAACGCCGCCGAGGTCTTCCCCGACCTACTGTCGCGGGGCGCTCCGATCGACGTGGTCACCGACCAGACCTCGGCCCACGACCCGCTCGCCTACCTGCCCACCGGGGTGCCCTTCGAGGACTGGCGGGCCCTGGCCGTCGCCAAGCCCGAGGAGTTCACCGTCCGTGCGCGCGAGTCCATGGCCGCGCATGTGGAGGCGATGGTCGGCTTCCAGGACGCGGGAGCCGAGGTCTTCGACTACGGCAACTCCATTCGCGACGAGGCCCGAAGCGGCGGCTTCGCCCGGGCCTTCGACTTCCCCGGGTTCGTACCCGCATACATCCGACCGCTGTTCTGCGAGGGCAGGGGACCGTTCCGGTGGGCGGCGCTGTCCGGCGACCCCGCCGACATCGCCCGCACCGACCAGGCGATCCTGGACCTGTTCCCGGACAACGACCACCTGGCCCGGTGGATCCGCATGGCGGGGGAGCGGGTCGCCTTCCAGGGGCTGCCCGCCCGCATCTGCTGGCTGGGCCAGGGCGAGCGCGCCGCCGCCGGAGCGCGGTTCAACGAGATGGTCGCCTCCGGAGAGGTCTCCGCGCCGCTGGCCATCGGCCGGGACCACCTGGACACCGGTTCGGTGGCCTCTCCCTACAGGGAGACCGAGGGGATGAAGGACGGCTCCGACGCCATCGCCGACTGGCCGCTGCTCAACGCACTGGTCAACACCTCCTCGGGCGCCTCCTGGGTGTCCATCCACCACGGCGGCGGTGTCGGCATGGGACGCTCGATCCACGCGGGACAGGTCAGCGTCGCCGACGGCACCGACCTGGCCGCCGCCAAACTGGAGCGGGTGCTCACCAACGATCCCGCCATGGGCGTCATCCGACACGTGGACGCCGGATACGAGGAGGCCGACGGTGTCGCGCGGGAGCACGGCATCCGCGTTCCGATGCGCGAGGACGGATGAACCGCGCCGCACCGGAGAAAGCGCGGGAACCATCCGTCCTGACGTTGGGAGACATCCTGTGAGCGACCAGTACACCGCTCCCGACACCGGGGCGTTCGACCGTATGTGGGCCGACCTGGGACCCGTCGGCCGCGACCCCGGCAGCGGCGGCTACCACCGCCACGCCTGGAACGGCGCCGACACCGACGCCCGAGCCTGGTTCACCGAGGCCGCGACCGCGCGCGGCCTGGACGTGCGCGCCGACCGCAACGGCAACCTGTGGGCCTGGTGGGGCGCTCCCGGACCGGGCGCGGTGGCCACCGGATCCCACCTGGACTCGGTCCCCGACGGCGGGGCCTTCGACGGGCCCTTGGGGGTGGTCAGCGCCCTGGCCGCCGTGGACGAGCTGCGGCGGCGCGGCACCGTCCCCGAACGGCCGCTCGCCGTCACGGTGTTCACCGAGGAGGAGGGCGGCCGGTTCGGCCTTCCCTGCCTGGGCAGCCGCCTGACGGCCGGGGAGATCTCCCCTGAGCGCGCACGCGGGCTCACCGACGCCTCCGGGACCACCTGGGCCCGGGCCATGGAAGCCGCGGGGCACGACCCGCACGCCATCGGCGCCGACCCCGGGGCGCTGGCGAACCTGGACGTGTTCGTCGAGCTGCACGTGGAACAGGGCCGCGCCCTGGAGGAGACCGCCCACCCGGTGGGTGTGGCCAGCGCGATCTGGCCGCACGGGCGCTGGCGGATGGACTTCACCGGCCGCGCCGACCACGCCGGGACCACCCGCCTGGCCGATCGCAGCGACCCCATGCTGCCGTTCGCGCACACCGTCCTGGCCGCGCGGGCCCTGGCCGAAGAGCACGGGGCCCGAGCCACGATCGCCAAGGCCCTGGTCACCCCCAACGGCACGAACGCGATCCCGTCCCTGGCCAGTGCCTGGCTGGACGCCCGCGCCGCCGACGAGGCCGTGCTCGACACCGTCGTGGCCGGGGTGCGCCAGGCCGCGGAGAGGGTCGCCCGCGAGCACGGGGTGGGCCACGCGATGGCCAACGAGTCCCTGACCCCGCTGGTGTCGTTCGCGCACGGTTTGCGTGATCGGTTGGCCGAGGTGGTCGCCGCCCGCGCCCCGCAGTCCCGGGTGCCGGTGCTGCCGACCGGTGCCGGGCACGACGCCGGGGTGCTCGCCGCGCATGTGCCCACCGCGATGCTGTACGTGCGCAACCCGACCGGGGTGTCGCACTCCCCCCGGGAGTGGGCCCGGCCCGCGGACTGCCACGCCGGGGTGCTCGCCCTCGCCGACGTGCTCCAGGACCTGCTCGCCCGCCCCGTCCGGGAGGGGGACCGATGATCCCCGGGACGAACGGGCCGTGGAAGGGGGCACGCGGCCACCGCGTGTGGTGCGAGTGGGCCTGGACCGGTGCTCGTGACGGCGCGCCCGAGCACGGTGTGCTCCTGCGGGTGGCCGACGGCCGGATCACCTCGGTGGAGGCGGGGGCGCCGGTGCCCGCCGACGCCGAGGTCCTCACCGGGCTGACCCTGCCCGGGTTCGCCAACGCCCACTCGCACGCCTTCCACCGGGCCCTGCGCGGGCGTACCCACGCGGACGGCGGCTCCTTCTGGACCTGGCGCGAGACGATGTACCGGGTCGCTGACCGCCTGGACCCCGACACCTACTACCGGCTCGCCCGGGCGGTCTACGCTGAGATGGCCCTGGCCGGGATCACCTGCGTGGGGGAGTTCCACTACCTTCACCACGCTCCCGGCGGGGCCCGCTACGCCGACCCCAACGCCATGGGACACGCCCTGGCGGCCGCGGCGGCCGACGCCGGGATCCGGATCACCCTGCTGGACGTGTGCTATCTGTCCGGCGGCCTGGACGCCCACGGCGTCCACCAGCCGCTGGCCGGACCCCAGCTGCGGTTCGGCGACGGCGACACGACCCGCTGGGCCGACCGCCTGGCCGCGTTCACACCCGGCGGCGACCACGCACGCACGGGCACGGCGGCCCACTCGGTGCGCGCCGTCCCCGCGGGGCAGCTGCCCGACGTCGCCGCCTTCGCCGCCGGGCACGGTGCGCCGCTACACGTCCACGTGTCCGAGCAGCCCGCCGAGAACGCCGCGTGCCTGGCCGCGCACGGCCGCACCCCCACGGCCGTGCTCGCCGACGCGGGCGCGCTCACCGAGCGCACCAGCCTGGTGCACGCCACCCACCTGACCGACGCCGACGTCGCGGACGTCCGGGCGTCCGGCGCCACCGTGTGCCTGTGCCCCACCACGGAACGCGACCTGGCCGACGGCCTGCCGCGCACCGGCGACCTGCCCCTGCTCAGCCTGGGCACCGACCAGCACGCCCAGACCGACATGTTCGAGGAAGCCAGGGCGACCGAACTGCACGAACGCCTGCGTACCCACCGCCGCGGCATCCTGGACACCGGGGCACTGCTGCGCGCCGCCACCGCGCACGGGCACGCCTCACTGGGATGGACCCGCGTCGCCTCCGACGGGGAGCCCTCAGCCGGGGACGGGGGCCTCACACCGCGAGAGCCCCGGCCGCAGGAACCTTCGCGCGGCGCTGTGCCGGACGCCGGCGTCCTGGCCTCCGGGGGCCGTGCGGACCTGGTCAACGTCCCCCTGGACGGGGTCCGCCTGGCCGGGGCCGACCCGGCCCGGGCCACCGACGCCGTGGTCTTCGCGGCCACGGCCGCCGATGTGAGGCACGTCATGGTCGACGGGCGCTGGGCCGTCCGCGACGGCGTCCACATCCTGGTGCCCGACACCGCACGTGAACTCGACACGGCCATCAAGGAGATCCACTCTTGAGCGACATCCCAGAGAGCGTCCTCGTCGACGACATCGCCACCCTGGTCACCAACGACCCCTCGCGGGGGCGGGGCCCCGTGGGCGAGGTCCAAGGCGCCGCCCTGGTCATCGAGGGCGGCCGGGTGGCCTGGTCGGGTCCGCGCGCCCAGGCGCCCGCCGCGGACGCGCGGATCGACGCCGCCGGGCGCTGCGTCATCCCCGGGTTCGTCGACAGCCACTCCCACATCGTGTTCGCGGGCGACCGCAGCCGTGAGTTCGCCGCCCGGATGAGCGGGCAGCCCTACTCGGCGGGCGGCATCCGCACCACCGTGGCCGCCACCCGCGAGGCCACCGACGCCGACCTGCTCGCGGGCGCCCGGCGGCTGGTGGGCGAGGCCCGGGCCCAGGGCTCCACCACTCTGGAGGTCAAGTCCGGCTACGGTCTCACCGTCGCCGACGAGGAGCGCTGCCTGGCCGTGGCCTCACGCGTCACCGACGAGGTCACCTTCCTGGGCGCGCACGTGGTCGCGCCCGAGTACGCCGACGACCCCCGGGGCTACGTCGACCTGGTCACCGGATCCATGCTCGACGCCTGCGCGCCCCATGCCAGGTGGATCGACGTCTTCTGTGAGCGCGGCGCCTTCGACGAGGCCGCCTCCCGCCGCGTCCTCACCGCCGGGATGGAACGCGGACTGCTGCCCCGTGTGCACGGCAACCAGCTGGGCGAGGGCCCGGGCGTGCGACTGGCCGTCGAGCTGGGGGCCGCCTCGGTCGACCACTGCACCTACCTGGCCCCCGAGGACGTGGACGCCCTGGCCCAGGCCGCCGGCCGCCCCGAGCCCACGGTTGCCACCCTGCTGCCGGGAGTGGACTTCTCCACCCGCCAGACCTACCCGGACGCACGCGCGCTCATCGACGCCGGTGCCCTGGTGGCCCTGGCCAGTGACTGCAACCCCGGGTCCTGCTTCACCTCCAGCCTGGCCTTCTGCGTGGCGGTCGCGGTCCGCGACATGGGCATGACCCCCGACGAGGCGGTGTGGGCGGCCACCGCGGGCGGCGCGCGGGCGCTGCGCCGTAACGACGTGGGCCACCTGGCCCCCGGCGCGCGGGCCGACCTGGTCCTGCTGGACGCTCCCAACCACCTCTACCTGGCCTACCGGCCCGGCGTACCGCAGGTCGCGGCGGTCTGGAAGGACGGGGAGCTGGTCTCCGGACGTCCCTGAGGCGGGTCGGGCCATGCCGTAGGACACGTAGGACTCCGAATGTCCTCGCGAACTCAATGGCCGTCTAACCTTCCCGAAACCCGAGGCACCGAACCTGGAGTCACGTCGGTGCGCGTCCGCCGCCGCGGTACAGCGTCGTTCCGCGGCGGCGGGGCACCGCCCTTCGACTCCCCGGGAGGTCCGCGGTGAGCCTGTGGCGTATCAGGACGGTGGTCGAGGACCGCCCCGGCAGCCTCGCCCGCGTCGTCGACGCCCTGGCGGGCTGCGGCGGGAACATCATCGGCCTGTCCCTGCACACCGACCTGTCCGGTGTGGTCGACGAGTTCGTCGTGGACCTGCCCGGCGGCCACGGGCCCGCCCTGCACGCGGTCGCCGAACACAGCCCCACCGGCACGGTGACGGCCGTCCCCGCCCACAGGCGCGAGGTCGGGGACGACGTCACCCGGGCGCTGCTGCTCGCCGAACGGCTGCGGTCCCACCCCAACCGACTGCCCGACGCCCTGGCCGAACTGCTGCTGGCGGACGAGGCGTGTTGGACCAACCTGACGCATGCGCGGGAGGACGGAGAGCTGGACCCGGGCACCACCATGCTGGTGCCCGTGGGGCCGCTGCGAGGCGTCCTGGTGCGCCGGGCCTCGCATCACTTCACCTGGACCGAGTCGAGCCGAGCCGACGCGCTGGTGCGTTCGGTGGTGCCATCCACCGGGCCGGTGCCAGCGGACCGGACCGTCCGCACCGCCGAGGGCGTGGGCCTGTCCCTGCGCCAGGTGCGGGAGACCGACGCGCCCGCCCTGAGCGACCTGCACCGGCGCTGCTCGGCCGAGTCCGTGCGTAACCGTTACTTCGCCGGGATGAACGATCTGAACCCGCACATGCTGCGCGTGTTCTGCGACCCCGGGCGTGGCCTCACCCTGGCGGTGCGCCCACTGGGCGAGGAGGAGCCGGTCGCCCTCGGGCACCTGATGTACACGCTTGACCCCGGTGTGGGGGAGATCGCCTTCCTCGTGGAGGACTCCTGGCAGCGACGCGGGGTGGGCACCGCTCTGGCCCGCGCGCTGACGGTCACCGCCGCCGACTGGGGCCTGGCCGAGGTGCGCGCGGAGACCACGCTGGCCAACTCGGGAATGATGCGGATCATGCGCCGTTTCGGGGCGTCGGTGCGCATGCGGGGGACGGGGAGCCCGTACGTGCAGGCCCGGATGCCCGTGGCCGGGGCGCTCCAGGACGTGCCGGGCGGCCGGGTGCGGCGCGGCGGTCAGCTCGCGCGGCTGATGGGCCAGGACTGACGGCGGGGGCCGGCGGCCACCGGGGCGGCGCCGACCCCCGTTCGCGGTTGACGCGATGAGGTCTACTTCTGGGGGACGGGAGTCCGTTCCCCAGAAAGTCTCCTAGTTGGACTCGCTGTCTGCGGCCTCGTCATCGCTCTGGGCGCGCTCGGCGGGCGTGGTGGACGCAGCCTTCTTGGTGGTGCGACGCTTCTTCACCGGACGCGAGTAGTCGACGAGGGGCTCCAAACGGGCCTCGTGCTCCTTGAAGCAGTCGGCGCACGCGTCGACCTCGCGGACGGTGCCCTCCCAGGCGAACTGGATGACCTCGCTCGCCTCGACCTTCTCCTCACGGACGGCGTGGGGATCGCAGTACTTGAGCGTGAAGACCTCGGTGACCACGGCGGGGATTTCCCTTCGGTATCGCGTGAACAGAGCGGACCCCGTAATCATACACCTGTACGAAAGCGTAAACCGGCTGCAAGCCGGATGTTCCGTCACGGGTTCGGGGTCGCCCAGAAGCCTAGCGAAGTTTCGGAAGGCCTGTGCGCTCATGCCCGGTCTGCACGTACGGATGACCAGGGGGTCCGCGCGCGGTCGCGACGCCGATGCTTCCGGGCCCCTGTGATCCCCGTGACCCCCGCCGGCGGAGCCGGCGCCGTTCCGAAGGCGCGAAAAGCGGTGCGGCGTTATGGCGCAGGGTGTTTGCTTTCCCCTTCTTCGTCCGTTTTTCGGAGCCGGTCCGTGCCATTCCTGTAAGTCGATTTGTGCGTTTGGTGAACACAGAGCTGAAGGCGTCACTAGGGTATTGCCCAATCCGGGGGGAACCGCCGAGTTCGGCCCGTCCGCCCGGAGGGACCCGCGGCGGCGCCCTTCGGCGAGCCCGGGGAAACAGCGGATGCCGTGGGGGAGCGGTGTCCGAAGGAGCGGTCAGGGGGAGGGTCGTGGTCGAGTATATGGAGGGCACGTACAGAAGGCGTGCCGACGGGCCGGGGGAGACATCCAGCTCAGGGGTGAGCTGGTCCGTGGCGGGGCGGGGGCGTACGCGGACCGACATGGCGCAGGCCTGCGAGCGCGTGTCGGTCGATCCGCGTTTCGTGAAACTCCGCAGGAGGTTCGCACTCCAGGCCGGTGCGCTGGTCTCGGTATTCCTGACCAGTTACCTTTCCTATCTGCTGCTCTCGGTGCACGCGCGTGATTTCATGAGTACGCAGCTCACGGATTCGGTGAACGTGGCGCTGGCCATGGGAATCGGACAGTTCCTGTTGACGTTCGCCCTCGCCTGGACGTTCGGCCGTTCGGCCGAGCGCTCACTGGACCCGCTCGCCCGGGAGATCCGTGAACAGGCCCGTTACGAGGGGGCCGCCGACAGGACGGCGGTGCGCCGATGACCGCCGCCAGAGAGAACATGGGCGGTGCCGTCACGGGGGACGGCACCGCCCCGGACACGTTCGGCGATCCGTTGATCTCCGCCGATCCGCTGAGCACCCTGGGCAGTGCCCTGGGAGGCCAGTTCGGCGCCACGCACGCCTGGACGATCGGGCTGTGCGCCCTGTTCGTCCTGGTCACCCTGGCCATCACCATCCGCGCCCGGCGCACCACCCGGGACGCGGTCGACTTCTACGCGGGCGGACGCGGTTTCTCCAGCGCCCAGAACGGGCTCGCCCTGACCGGCGACTACCTGTCCGCCGCCTCGTTCCTGGGCATCGCCGGGATGATCTCCCTCCAGGGCTACGACGGGTTCCTGTACTCCATCGGCTTTCTGGTCGCCTGGCTGCTGGTGCTGCCGATGGCCCAGTTGGTGCGCAACACCGGCCGCTTCACCATGGCTGACCTGCCAGCCTTCCGCATGCGCCGGATGCGGGTGCGCCTGGCATGTACCGTCTCCACCGTCACCGTCTGTGTGTTCTACCTGGTAGCGCAGATGGTGGGCGCGGGCGCGCTGGTCGCGGTCCTGATCGGCCTGCACGACGGCGGGAACTTCCTGGGGATGAGCGCCGACCACGCCCGCACCGGCGCGATCGTGCTCGTGGGCGTGCTGATGATCGTCTACGTCATGTACGGCGGTATGAAGGCCGCCACCTGGTTGCAGATCATCAAGGCGGTCGCGCTGCTGACCGTGACCGGGCTGCTGACCGTGCTGGTACTGGCCCTGTTCTCCTTCGATCCGCGCGTCCTGTTCAGCGAGGCGGCCGAGGCCAGCGGTTACGGCCAGGCCTTCCTGGAGCCGGGGCTGCGCTTCGGGGCGGAGGTGTCGGGCGATCCCGCCCGGACCCTGTTCAACAAGCTCGACCTCATCAGTCTCGGGCTGGCCCTGGTCTTGGGCACGGTCGCGCTGCCGCACGTCCTCATCCGCTTCTACACCGTGACCGACGGGCGGTCGGCGCGCACGTCGGTCAACCGCACCATCGTCATGGTCGGCGCCTTCTATCTGATGATGCTGGCGCTGGGCTTCGGCGCCGCCGCCCTGGTCGGTTCTGAGCGCATCGCGGCCATGGACCCCTCCGGCAACACCGCCGTGCCGATGCTCGCCGAGGAGCTGGGACGCCTGACCGCCGGTCCGGTGGGCGCGGCCGTGCTGCTCGCGCTGGTCTCGGCGGTCGCGCTGGCCACCATCCTCGCCGTCGTCGCCAGCCTCACCCTGGCCTCGTCCTCCTCCGTCGCGCACGACCTGTTCGGCCACATCCTCATGTGGGGACGCCCACGCGAGTCGCAGGAGATGGGGGCCGCACGCCTGTCCGCCTGCCTGATCGGAGGCGTGGCCATCCTGCTGGCCGTCCAGGCCCGGGAGCAGAACGTGGCCTTCCTGGTGGGGCTGGCCTTCGCCATCGCGGCCGCCGCCAACCTTCCGGTCATCGTGCTCACCATGTTCTGGAGGCGCTTCAACACACAGGGCGTGGAATGGGGTGTCTACGGCGGGCTCTCGGCCACCCTGTTGCTGATGCTGCTGTCTCCGGTGATGTCGGGCAGGACCGACCCGGTGACCGGAGAGAGCCTGTCGGTGCTGCCCCCCTGGATCGACATCCAGCTCTTCCCGATGGAGAACCCGGCGCTGTTGGCGGTGCCGGTCGGCTTCGCGTGCGCGGTCGCGGGCAGCCTGCTCTCGTCCGAGCGCGACACCGCCCGGTTCACCGAACTGCGGGTGCGCTCCCTGACCGGCTGGGGCGCCGACCGGGACTGAACGCCACGGGCCGGGAGGGAAGAGGCCCGGGGCCCGGGGCCCGTCCCGGGATCAGTGCTCCGGTCCCGACTCGGCCATGGCTCGTGCCAGTTCGCGCAGCAGCCCGGGGATCCGGGGCGCGTTGCGGGCGATCTGGTCCCAGGAGCGCGCTGTCTGGTCGATACGTTTGCGCGTGGTCGGTTCCCCGGTGCCCCGTTTGGCGCTGCGCCTGTCCTCCCTGCGGAAGGAGGCGGTGACCGCCCAGAAGGCCGCTGCCACCAGCGGGCGGAACACGCCGCGGCCGCGCACCCGCAGTACGGCCTCCACCGACCAGCGGCCGTCATCCCCCACGGTGGGGGCCAGCCAGGCGTTGACCTCGGCCAAGGCGTGCGTGGCGTGCAGACGGGCGGGGGAGGCTTCCCGGTCACCGGCCAGCGCCGCGTACCAGGCGTCCGTGTCGATCCGCAGGGTGCCGTCGGCCGACCGCAGCCAGGGACTGCGCCCGGGAACGCGCACATGGCCGGTCCAGGTCAGGAGCTCGGCCGGCGCGTCGTGGGTGACGGTTCCCCAGGTCACGGGAGTCTCGTTCGCGCCGACGGTGTCGGGCATGGCGAAGTCGACCGAGGAGGTGCCCGCCTCGTCCCAGGAGGTGATGGTCAGGCCGGTGCTGCTCCAGCCCTTCTCCGCGTCGTCGGCCGGATCGACGGGCACGCCCTCCGGGGACAGCTCGGCGACGACATAGTGGCTGCGGGGGGCCAGGTGCCGTCCTCTCTGTAGCTGGAGCGCCGTCCTGGAGGCCGTCACGGCCAGCTCGTCGACCGGTGTGTCGGTGGAGCCGTCCCGCAGCTGTTCGGCGGCTTCCCGCCGCTTCTGCCGCAGCCGTTCGGCCTCCTCCTGGTCGATCAGCCCGATCTCGTCGGCGCGCCGCTCCAGGCGCTGCCAGGTCTCGTCGTCGGGGGTGAGAAGCCAGCCCCGTCCGTCGAAGCGGCAGCTCCGGACGACCCCGTGCAGGGCGGAGACGATCCGCGCGACCACCTCCCTGTCCACTGCGGTGATGTCGAAGGTGTGGCTCAGGCGCGGCACGGCGTCTCCGGGGTCGTGGTTCGGTGGTCGTGACGTGGTTCGGGGAGCGGAGCGGCTGAGGAGGGCGCGCTCCGTGTACGCGTGGACCAGCGTACGCACACGCGGCCGCCGGTTGCCTCCGCGGTCCTTCGCCGCCGGTCCGACCGGCAGGTGCGGGCCGAGGCCGGTGACCGGGCCGTCCACGGCCAGTATCCGAACCCTTGTACGGCTTTCGGGAGATGGGCACAATGGCGTGCATGACCGGGTACGTCGCGCTGCCGCGCGGAATCAACGTCGGCGTGCACCGCCGTATCGCCATGGCAGGCCCGGGGCACTGCTCGGCGGGCTCGGCTACCGTGGCGCCACCGCCCACGCACGGAGCGGGAACGCGGTGTTCACCGCCGAGGAGGCCGACCCCCCGCCGTCGCCGACCCGGCCGAACCCCTCGTCCTGCTTCTGTTCTCGCGCTCCGGACGCCGGGGGGCCTCGCGGGGATCGAGCCCTCCCCGTGTCCACAGGAGCGCATGGCGGCGCCCGGAGCTGCCGCGAACGGTGGCCGCCGGGCTCCGCGACTGTCCGAGAGGAGTCCTCGGTGGACCGAGGACGAGGACGGCGCGCATCCGGACGCCGTCACGACCATGTGAAGGGGTGGTGCCCGTGCCGAGGCGGTGGACCGTGATCCTGCGGGACCTGGCGGACACGGCGCGGCCGATCCGGCCCGAGGACTGCCACGGGCTGCTCAACCGCTGGTGGCCGCAGTCCCCGGAGGAGCACGCGGCGGCCAAGCGGTGGGCCATGAACGGCTGGCCCTCGCCCCTGGGCGACCGGACGCACCACTGGACGCTCACCTGGCTGGACGACGACACCCCGCCCCCGCTGTCGCCGGAGGAGCTGGTCGGCGACCCGCAGCGCATCGGCGACCACCTACTGGTACCGCTCTCGGTGACCCGCACCTTCGACCGCACCTACACCCAGATGCTCACCGAGCCGCGATCCCCCTCCGCCGTGCGCTCGGCGGAGGTACGCAGCCAGACCCCCGTCGTCATGACCACCCGCGACGCCGCCGGTGAGCGCATCCCGCACATCTGGCCCAGCCCGCGCCGCCTCTTCGGTGCCGTGCACCGCTCCGGTGGCGGGATCGTGGGCGGTAGCGGGGCGGTGGGCGCCGTGGCCCGGTTCGCGTCGCCGGTGCTCGCCGAGCCCTGGCTGGAGATGGTGCTCGACGGCCTGGCCCGGGTACGCCGCGCGCCCCTGCCCGGCGAGGACGTGCGGCTGGCGGAGCATCACCACACCGACAACCGCACCGTGCTCGGCTGGCACGGCGGACTGCGTCTGGACCTGGCCGGGGGTGAGCGCCGCCACACCGACGCCTTCGTGACCCTCCTGGAGCTGCTGGAGCTGGCCGGTGCCGGCAAGTACACGGCCCAGGGCTTCGGCTCCGTGCGGGTGGACACGGTGACCAGCGGCCGGCCGTCCGCCGGTGTGCCCGCGCAGCGCTCCCGCCGGGGCCCGCACCGTGTCTCCCGCCGCGCCTCGCAGCGTGTGGGGGAACCCCGTGCCCGCGCCGTCGCCGAGACCGAGGAGTTCGGAGGAGCCCTGTTCGACTGAACCGCGCCTCCGCCCGCCGGGGACGGCGGGCGGGAATCGGCGCCCCGCGCGGGGCGCCGCCACCGCTGGCTCCCGTCCCGTGGACGGGGACGGGAGCCAGCGCGTGCGCTCACTGGAGGGGGAGCCGCTCCTGTGTGGCCTGGTCCGCGCTCTGGTCCCTGAGCGCGCGGGCCAGGCCACGCAGGTGCGGCACAAGCTTCCGGGGGGTGAGGGGCGGTGTGTCGGTGGCGGGGGCGGACGGGGCGCGACGCCTTCGCGCGACCGTTTCGAAGGGGTGAGGGGCCATGGGGAGACCTCCAAGCCAGGGACGGGTCCGTGCATTCAGCTCTCTCGGACAGCGCGTCACCGCCCGGGCGGAAGCTGGCAGCGCGGTGGCACGGGAGGCGTGCTCCGGGGAAGGAGGGAGGACTGGTACGGTCCGGGGCTGGTATCGGTGGTATTCGACGACCGTTGGCGGAGAGCACCGTCCGAGAGAGGTCAGCGGATGCCCGTTCCCGCACGGTCCCATGCCATGACCCGCATCGCACGTCCCGCTGAGAAGGAGCCCGACACGGTGGCCTTCGCCCCCGAGCAGCACCGCCCTCCCGGGGCCGGACCGGGGGGACCGCCGTCCAGCGGTGTGGTGGTCGGCGTCGACCTGCGCGGCATCCAGGCCTACGTGTACAGCGGTCGGCGCATCCTGGACGCGGTCGGGCGCGCCGCCCTGGTAGCGGAGCTGACCGACACCTCCGACGCCGAGCACGGGATCGCCGACCTGGTACCGCCGGACTGCGTGGTGCTGCGTGACGCCGGAGGGGCGCTCACGGCGGTCTTTCCGGACACGGCGTCGGCACGCGAGTTCACCGCCCGCTACACCCGCCGTCTGCGCGACCGCGCCGGCGGCCTGACCCCCGTGGTCGCGCACGTGCCCTACGGTCCCCGCCCGCAGCCCCGGACCACGGGGGTTCCCGAGACCACCGGGGCCGGCGGTCCGGCGTCCGAAAGACGTGCCGAGTGCGGCGGGGCGTCCTCAGCACCGCGGGGTGGGCAGGACGCTTCCCCGTCCGGAGTGGACGAAGCGCTGGCCGCGCTGCCGGTGCGGCTGCGCGAGGCACGGCGATACATGTCGGCCCTGCACACCCCCGCCCACGGGTACGGGATCACCGCCGTGTGCTCCGTCAGCGGCGGCCCCGCCGAGTCGGTGGACAGCAGCCGCGCCCAGGACGACAACGCCGGAGTCAACGAACGGGTGGCCGCCGACGTGGCGCGAGCCCGGGGGATCGGTCGGCGCTGGCACCGCGCCCACAGTTCCGCCTGGCTCGCCGACGCCGTCACCGCCACCGGCGCGCCCTCCCTCACCCTGCCGATGGAGGTCGACCGGCTGGGCCGCGAGCACGGCGGTGTCAGCCGTGTCGCGGTCGTGCACATCGACGTCAACGGCCTCGGCGCCATTCTGGGCGACTACCGCGAACGCGCCGGGGACCCGGGCGTGCCCGGATCCGGCGCGCTGGCCCAGCGGCACCTGTCCACCCGCGTCTCCGGGGTCACCGAAGGGCTGGCCCGCGTCCTGGCCCGCGCCGTCGCGGCCACCGTCCACGCCGCGCCCGGCCGACGCCCGGTCATCCACGGCACCGGCACCGCCGGACCCGTCGCCCTCCACCACGTGCCCCCCGGGCCCGTGGGAGTGCCGGTGCGCCCCATAGTGGTCGCCGGGGACGACCTCACCGTCCTGTGCGACGCCCGGCTCGCCCTGAGCCTGGTGCGCTACGCGTTCGACTGGTTGGACGTCGACCCCGTGGCCGTCGGCGACCCCCGCGACCCCCGTGTGGGCCTGCACCGCGCGCTCGCGAAGGCCCACGGTGACCGCCCCGGCGGCCGTACCGTCACCGGCCCTGACGGGGCCACGCACACCACGTTCGTGCCCACGGTCGGGGCGGGCGTCGCCGTCCAGCCGGTCGGCGCACCACTGTCACTGGGCTACGACCTGTGCGAGGCGATGTGCCGCCGCGCCAAGCAGCACCGGCTCCAGCTCGCCGAAGACGATCCCGGCGCCCCCGACGAGCACGCCGTGGCCTGGACGACGCGCTTCGACGGGGTCGACCGGGTCCTGCGCCGCCTCGACCAGGCCCGTCAGGCGCCCAGCCCGCGGACCGAGCTGCCGCTGACCGGGACGGGGTTCACCCGGTTTCTGGACCGCTACCTGTCCGCGACGGCCCCGGGCAGCCTGCTCGCCGGCGGCGGGACCTGCCACCGGGGCTGGCTGGTCTCCACACTGGTTCCCCTGCTGGAGTCGGGTGCCGACCCCGGCCCCGAACTCGCCCGCCGCGCCCACGCGACCGGGGGCCCCGTCGAGCTGCCCCGGGGCTGGACGCCCGGCGGGCTGCTCGACGCGGTCGAGGTGGTGGACCTGCACCTGGACCCCGGCCTGGCGGCGGCTCTCGAACCCCGCCGGCCCCAACCACAAGGGCGGACAGGGGCCGGCGGCCCACTTGTCCGGGCGGCCCGTCCGGGGAGCGCACCCCGATGAGCCGCCCGGACGGCATCGTGGTGTACCTGGCGTCGCCGGCGCTGTTCGTCGGCGCCAGTGCGGACGGCACGGGCGCCGACACCGACGTGGTCACCGACGAGCACGGCCTGCCCCACCTGCCCCGCCACCGCCTCGCCGCGCGACTGCGCGCCGGTGCGGCCAGAGCTCTGGCGGTGGCGCCCGAGCTGGCCGGTGCCCGCGACGCGGTCTTCGGCCGGGGGAGCTCCCACGGAGCGGACCGGATACTGCGGGTGGGCCACGCCGTCCTGAGCGACCAGGTGCGCGTGACGGTCGCCCGCGCGCTCGCCGGCCGCGCCGAACCGGTGCGCTCCGCCTTGCGCCGGGCGGTCACCGACGCCTACACCACCCTGGAGTCGGGGACCGAGGTCGGTCCGGACGGGGCCCCCGAACCGGGCCGTCTGCGCACCCACCGTGTGCTCCTGCCGGGGCTGACCCTCACCGCCGCGCTGACCTGGGCGGCCCCGCCGCGGGAGGAGCACTGGCGGCTGCTGGCCCGCGCCTGCCTGGCCACCACCCGGATCGGGCTCCGGGGCACACGCGGCCGGGGCAGGGTGGACGTGCGCCTGGCCGGCCCCGGCGACACCGACCCGCACGCCGTGACCCTGCGCCTGGCCACGCCGGTGGACAGGCGCGGGGACCGGGAAGAGACACCAGGGTGAGCACCCCTTCCCCCGACACACACGCGGCGCCCGGACCTGTCGCTCCCGCGGCACGGCGCGCGCCCGTGGACGGCCTCGCGGTGAGCGGCTACCTTCCCCTGCGCTTCGTCCTCACCGACACCCTGGCCGTGCGCACCTCCTTCGACCCGCTGCGCATCGACTCCGAGCACACCATCAGCGGGCGCGCCCAGCGCGGCATGCTCGCCGCCGTTCTCCGGCGCGCGGGCCGCGACCGTGAACTCCACGACTGGGTGGCCCGGGGCGAACGGGTTCGCTTCGCCCCCGCCCACCCCCGGCTGGAACCGGGTGCCGACCCCGGCCTCCCCGGCCTCCCCCGCCGGGCCGCCGTCGCCTACCCTGCCCCCGCCTACCTCTACACCCCGGGCAAGAACGGCGACACCACCGTCGACGTCTTCGGTGACACCGACCCCGCCACGCCCTACCGCGCGGTCCGCGGCCCCCTCACCACCGACCGCTCCCTGCGCGCCGCCGTACGCACCACCGCCGAGCAGTACCTCGGCCGTCTCCGTACCGGTGAGGCCACCCGGAGCACCCCCTTCTTCACCACCAGCGTCGACCCCGGCCAGGTCTTCGAGGCCCGCTGGCAGCTGCGCGCCCCCGACCACGCCTCCCTCCGGCGGCTCGCCGAGGACGTCGCCGCCCTGCTCGCCGAGGCCGACGGCACCCTCACCCTCGGCTCCGGAGGAACCCGTGCCCACGGCAGCGTCCGCGTGGCCCCCGTCGACCCCGACCGCCCCTTGTCGCTGGACCGGGTCGAACCCGTGCACGCGCGCTCATGGGCGGCCGGGTCACCCGTCGACCTGCTCCTGCTCTCCCCGGCACTGCTGGTCGGTGCCGACGGCCAGGCCAGCCCCCGCGCCCTGGTGCCCGCCGTGCTCGACCTCCTGGCCCGACGCCTGCCCGGCGTGGGCGCACACGTTCTGGCCAGCCACGTGGAGGCCGAGCTCGTCGGCGCCTACCATCGCGGCTACCGAGGGCCCATGGCCCAGCGCTGGGCCGCCCGCCCCGGCTCGGTGGTCCGCCTGAGACTGGACAGCGATCTGACCACCGGCCAGGCCCGCGATCTGGAGGCGCACCCCCTGGGCGAGCGAGTGGTGGACGGCCACGGCCAGTTCACCCTGCTGTGCCCGCCCCCGCCCGGCCCCGAACCCCTCGCACCCGTGGCCGTTCCCCTCGCGGGCCGTGAGCCGGGCGCAGTCACCCTCCCCGGCGGGCGTGCCCTCCCAGCCGCGGAGCCCTTCCGCCCGGAGCAGGACGGCCAACTGCGTTCCCTCTACGACGAACTCCTGTGGAACGCCGCCGCCCAGCCCGTCCGCGACCACGCCCGTGTCCTGGTCCGGGACTCGGCGCACTGGCTGGGCCCGCTCACGCCCAACCTGCTGGACCGCCTGCGCGAGGTCGCCGCCCATCCCCACCACACCCCCGAGGGCGCCCTGGCCGCCCTCGAACACATCGTCGCGGGCCACCCGCCCAGCCACACGGGTGCCGATCCCGAAGGTGCCCACAAGGTCCTGCACGACCGTGCCGTACGCGCCCTGGCCCGCGCCCGCCTGGTCCGTCCCGGAAGCCGGAGCCCCGTCACCGTCCAGTCCTGGTTGGAGGGGCTGTCCGGCCGGACAACAGCCGCCTGGTGGTCCGCCAACCGTCCCGACCCCGGGCACGGCCCCGCCTACGCCCGCGCGATCGCGGCCGTGGACCTGTCCCTGTCCGATGGCCTGCCACCCGCAGACCACGCCAGCGGCCTCTCCGCGCACGCCCGTGAATGGGAGCGACGCGCCGCTCCCCGCCTCGCCCTGGCCCTGGTCTCCTCCTGGCTAGCCGAGTCCGCCCGTGTCCTGCGAGCCGAACAGGACGGGGGACGTCCCGACGGGGGAGGCCCCAAGTGAGCGGCGAACCCGCCGGGCCCGAGCTGCTCTGGGAGATCGCCCTCCGGCTGTGCCTGCTCTCCGACACCCACATCGGCGCCGCGCGGTCCGCTCACCGCCACGCCGCCGAGAGCGACGTGGACCTGCATGTGGACCGCGATCCGCGTACCGGTGTGCCCCGCCTGCGCGCCACCACCCTGGCCGGGCTGCTGCGCCACGAACTCGCCGCGCGCACCGGCGACCCCGGCAGCGTCCGCGCGCTCATGGGTGCCGCGCAGGCGCGCACCGTCACCGACCAGGACGCGCCCGCCACGAGTGCCCTGGACGTGGACGACGCCCTCGCCGAGCTCCCCGAGGACACCGCGATCGCGGTCCGGGCCAGCTCCCGGGTGGACCCGGCCGCCGGCACCGTTCAGCCGGGCCGTGTCTGGCGGTGGGAGGTCCTGCCCGCGGGCACCGTCCTCACCGCGCACCTGCGCCTGCACGTGCCCGCCCCGGCGGACGAGGCACGCCTGCTCACCCTGCTGCTCCTGGCAGCCGACGGCCTGGCCGGGCCCGACGCCTCCGGGCCGGGAATCCGTGTCGGCGGCCGTACCGGCCGCGGCTACGGAGCCGTCCGCGCCACCCACTGGGCGGCGCGCCGCCACGACCTCACCGACGCACACGACTGGTTCGCCTACCACGCCCGTTCCTGGGACGAACGCTGGGAGCACGGCGCCGACGCGCTCCACGACGCCCCAGCCGACCTAGCCACCGCCCTGACCACCAGCCTGCGCGCCTCCGGCCGCACGGCGACCGCCGCTCATGTGGCCGCCCGCACCGACCAGCCCGATCACCGCCACCGCGCCGAACTCCACCTGACCCTGGCCGCCGCGGAGCGGCCCGACCCCACCGGCCCGCTGAGTGAGCTCCGCCCGGGACTGCTCATGGTCGGCGACGCTCCCGCACCCGAGAGGCTCGGCGAGGTGGACCGGGCACACCGGTACCGTCCCGCCGTCACCGACCCGGACAAGGCCACCGTCCACCTTGCCCCGGTCCTCGGTGACACCGCGCTGTTCGCCCTGTTCAAGCGGATCGGCGGCCGCTTGGCCCGGGACGCCGCCGAACACCTGGGCGCCTCACCCGACCACTGGCGGGGCTGGCATGAGCGCTGGTGGGGGGCGGACAACGACCACCGCGGCCGCCCGCGACCCTCCCGCGTCCGGCTGCGTACCATCCCCGTCATCAACGGCGGCGCGCCCCTGACCACCACCCGCCTGACCGTGGACGCCCTGTTCGGTGACACCGTCGACGGCCACCTGTTCACCACCGACCTGCACTGCGGCGGTAGCGCCGAGGCGGTCGTGGACGTGCGCGAACCCGACGACGCGGTACGCGGCCTGCTCACCCTTCTCGTACGCGAGCTGGCCACGGTACCCTTCGACACCCTCGGCGCGGGTGCGGGCAGTGGGAACGGCCGTCTGACCGCGACCCGGGCCCACCTGACCACCCGAACCGGAGACGACGGCCCGCCGCACACGGTGGACCTGCTCACCGCCGTGTTCGAACCCGACAGTGCGGAGGCCGCCACCGCGCGCGGATGGCTGTCCTCCCTGCGCGCGGCGCTCGCTCCCGGCGACGGAGACGACACGAAGGAGGCGCCCCGGTGAACCACGAACATCCGAGCCCGCGGGGCCTGGCCGTCCGGCGTCTGACCGACGGCCAGATAGAGGCGGCCCTGACCGACGTCTTCGTCCGAGGTGAACGGTGCCGTCTGCTCGACACGGGCACCGAGGACATCCCCGGTGCCCCCGACCAGCCTCAGTGGCTGCTCGCCGAACTCGGTGACGGACGCATCACCGGGGCCTGTCCGGGCCCCTGGTGGCGTCGCTCGGACCAGCCGCCCACCGCCGACTTGTCGGCATCGCCCCTGGACCCCGGCACCGACCGCTGGCGGATCCTGGAGATCCTGGTGTTCGGCCCGCACGCGCAGATCCGCGTTGGCGAGGGCGCCGGATCCGGATGGATCAGCGCCGACGCGCCCGGGCCGCTCCCGGAGTGGCTGCGCCCGCGTGACCGCTCCTTCCTCCTCCAGGGCTGGAACGGTCCGGCGCACAGCCGCACCCTGGACGGGGCGGCGCCCCTGGCGGTGACCCGGGAGCCCTCCGGAACCCGGGCCGTGCTTCCGGTGGAGTGGTCCGACTTCTCCGGCCACCTCCGGCCCGTGCCCGGCGGCGGGAACGCCCTGGAGAGCACGGGCACCTGGTTGACCGTGCGCGAGTACTGGGCCGGCGATCCCGGAACCGGGGCGGTCGGGGTGGCCTTCCACCGGCTCACCGGTATGCGCACGGGTACCAAACCGACCGGACCGGAGTTCGACGTGGGCACCGGTGACGAGGTCCAGGGAGGGGCACACTGATGGCGGACCCGCGCGAGGTCGCCGCGCGGCTCGGCGACACACCCCTTCCGGCGCGAGGGGACGACCACTTCCACGCCACCGCGCCCTACGGGCTGGTCCGGCTCGCCGACACCCCCATGCCCGCCTCCGACCTGCACGGCGGCCACCCCACCGAAGAGCTTCTGCGCAGCCACGACCGCACTGTGGAGGGCACCCACTCGGGGTGGATCGACCTGACCCTGACCACGCTCACCCCCACCTTCGTCGGCCAGACCCTCGAACGCGGCCGGGTGAGCGCTTCCATCCGCTTCCCCCACGGCGACCGCCACCTGCCCGCCGTCCCCGGCTCCACCCTGCGCGGACTGGTCCGCCACACCGTGCGCATGCTCACCAGCGGTGAGACCGGCCCGGTCAACACCCCGATGCTGTTCTTCCGCGCACCCGTACGCATCGACCCCGACAGCACCGACAGCACCCTGTCCACCCGTGCTCGCCGGGTCATGGCCCACCAGCACTCCCACTACCGCAGGCGCCGCGCCGGGCTGCGCACCAAGCAGGGCTTCCTGTTCCACTCGAAGCCCGACGAGCGCTGGTACGTGGTCGAGGTCCCCGCCACCGCCCTGTCCAGCGAGCCCGGCCAGGCGCTCAAGGTGCCCTTCACGGTCCTGCGCGAGAGCCTGCGCACGTGGGACTTCGGGGTCGGGGAGTTCCCCGACCCGCCCAGGAGCAGCACCTACGTCCCCACCACCCACGAACAACACGGACATCTGCAGTACCGGTGGGTGTACGCCGTCCACCTGCCCGGGGAGCGGCGCGTAGCCGCCGTCGCCCCCACCGCCGAGGAGGCTCACGCCTACCTCGACGCACGCACCACCACGGACCGGGGCCTCGGCCTGGGCGGCGTGGTGCGGGCCCTGGTCGTCCTGACCGGGGTCGCCGCCGGTGAGCGCCGCAACGCCTACCTCTTCCCCCGGCCCCCGGACCTGAGCGGACGGCTGCGCGTCCCCGACGCCATGGTGGAGCTGTTCGAGTCGGCCGAGCAGGTCACCGGCTACCAGCGCGCAGCCTTCCCCGACACCCTCGGCACGGGACCGGCCGACCCCGGACGGGAACCGGTCGCCGGGGCCAGCGGTGGCGGCCTGCCCCGGCGCAGCCTCGAACCGGTCTGGTTCGACCTCGACCCCTCCGGCGCGGTGGTCTCCTTCGGGCGCTCCGGCGGCTATCGCATCGCCGTCAGCGACGACAGCCCGATCCGCCGGGCCCTGCCCGCGCCCGTCCTGGGGCCCCAGCACGGGGACCCCGACCGGGCCGCGCTGGCGGGCCGCACCGTGGACGTGTGCCGCGCCCTGTTCGGCGACACCGACACCTTCGCAGGCGAGGCCGGGGCCTCCAAGGGGCGGGTGTCGTTCGGCAGCGCGCTGAGCACCGACCCCGACCCCGACTACCCCGACGGCGCGGTGCTGCGCGTCCAGCTGCTCTCGCCCCAGCGCGGCTGCTTCGCCAACTATCTGGTGCAGGGCCCCGACGCGGCCTCGGGGGAGCGGTCCGACATCATCACGTGGTCGCACGAGGGCCGGGTACGCCTGGGTGGGTACAAGGTGTACCTGCACCGGCACCGCGCCGAACTGGGCAGTCCGGTCCGCTACGACGCGCGCGCCCGTGAGGAGCTGGGCCTGGCGGTGCTGCCGCCCGGCCCGCAGGCCGAGCCGCCCCGTGACACCCAGCGCGACATCGTCCCCCTTCGCGATGGCCTCACCTTTCGCTCTCGTATCACCTTCACCAACCTCACCGACGGTGAACTCGGTGTGCTGCTGCGCGCCCTGCTGCTCGACAACCCGGTGGACGGAGGAGACCCCGCCGATCCTGAGCACGCCCACAAGATCGGTATGGGCAAGTCGCTGGGCATGGGCAGTGTGCACCTGCGCCCGGAGCTGTACCTGGTGGACCGGCGCGCCCGCGCACTGGACCCGTCTCCGGACGCCGGAGTCGCGCGTGTCGGCGGCGACCGTGTCCAGGGGTTCCTGGACGCGTTCGCCGCAGCGCTGACGGACAGGCGCCTGCCGGGCGGCTCCTCCGCCGAGCGGTGGCGGGAGGTGGAGCAGGCTGTGGACGTGTGCCTGGCCAGCCGGTGGCGCGGCCGCCTGCCCTGGGGGGAGACCGCGGTGATGTCGCTGCGCGAGTTCGCCGAGTATCCGGTGCTGCCCCCGCTGACCCGGCGGTTCCGCGACGCCGGGCGGTCCGGGCGGGTGTGACCGGACCGCCGTCGGAGGCCGCCGCCTCCTCCCGGTCAGTCGTCGATGGCCTCCGCCAGCGCATCCAGCAGGTCCGCGCGCGTGTCGGGGTCCTCCTGGGCGCGCGCCCACAGAGCGGGGACGGCCGGTCCCTCCTCCAGCAGGGAGCACAGCAGGGTGTCGAGCGCCTCCTGGGGATCGGCCTCGAAGTCCGCCCGCGACCTCTGGGCCCGTGCGGTCAGCTCCAGGGCGGTCCGCTCCAGCCAGGCGCGCTCCCTCCCGCCCAGCACCTCGTGCCGGCCGGAGTCATCCTCCGCCGGTTCCGGGGCGTCGGGGACGGGGGAGTAGGGGGCGCTGCGGGCCCGGCCGCGCGCCCGCTGAACGAGTTGGAAGTGGACGGGCATGTCCACCGACATCCGTCCCAGGACAGCGGTGAGCCTGCGGGCGACGTCCTCGCCGCTCATACCGGGCAGCAGTCCGCGCAGCAGCAGGCGGCGCCGCTGGTCGGGGGTGCGGCCCGGGTCGGCCTCGCGCCCCGAGGCCAGCTCTGCCAGCTTGCGCAGCAGGTAGTCGCCGGTGGCGGTGGAGACCATGGGCGGCTCCTTGACCGTGGTCTGGGCGCGCCCGCGCAGGTCGGCCACGGGCACGGCACTGCCGTCCTCGGTGAAGGAGACCGTCTCGCCAGGGTGGATGTCCTCGGGCAGATCGGCGGCGGGGTTGCCCCAGCCCGCGGTGAGCACCAGCATGGCCAGTGCCTCCTGGTCGATCAGGTCCGTGGCGACTCGGGCCACGTCGCGGCGCTGCGCCCAGCGGCGCGGGCGCTCGGAGAAGGCGCAGCGTGTCCGCCCGTCGGGGGCGGTCTGCGGGTAGACGCGGCGCAGGTTCTTGTAGGAGCGGTCCCGGCGCACGTCGTCCAGGGCATCGCGCAGCCGATGGACGGCGGTGCGGTCGATGCCGGTGTCGCCGGGCGCGGCGCGTCGCATGCGCACGGCGATGACGCTGTCGGGACCGCCTCCGTGCACCGGGCACGGGCAGTGCTCGGCGCACAGGTCGACATAGTCGCAGAACTGTTCGGAGTGACCCGAGCAGCCCTGCGCGGTCCCGTCCGTGGAGCAGGGCCCGCACCCCAGCACGCGCGTGAAGGCGCGCAGGAAGGCGGCGGAGCCGAACAGCTCCCAGGCGGAGCAGTGGTGCGTGCTCACGAACTCTTCTCCCCGGTGGTCCGGGGCCGGGTCGCTTCCCCAGCCCTCCGGGAAAGCGTGTTCGAAAGAGACGTGAGACCTCAGGTGACACCCCCGCGTTAACGGGAGGCCATGTATCAAAATAGGTTCACTATGGTGAAAATGTCAATTGTTGGACTCTCGCGCCAAGCTGTATAAAGCAATAAAGGTATTAATAAAAAGGACATCAGCAACAGGGGTCTCATCCTTTTCCCCGATTCCTGGCACGGCGGGTCGCTCCGGAGGCCGGGGCTGTGTCCGAGAGACTGCGGTGAGGGCTCCGGAACGGGTCACGTCAGGCCGGACCGGGGCGTCCTCCGGCAGTTCGGAGCGAGAGGAACGGAGGTCGCCGGATGCGGGTGGTCAACCTGACGCCGCATGTGGTGACAGTCGTGGACGAGAGGTCGCGCGTCATCCGGCGCTGGCCCGGGTCGGCCGAGCCCGCCCGCGTGGAGGCCGTACGCGTCCCCGTGGGGCTGGAGGTGGCCGGAGTCCCGCTGATGGCCGAGGAACGTACCCGGGCCAACCTTCCCGAGCCACAGGAGGGGGTGTGGTTCATCGTCTCCTCCGTGGTCGTCTCCGCCCACCCCGAGCGCAAGGACCTGCTCGTCCCCTCCGACCTCGTGCGCGACGGCAGCGGGGTGGTCACCGCCTGCCGATCCTTCGTGGTCAGCGACTCCCCTGTACGGCTCGGCGTCCGGGCCGGAAGCACCGGGAAACGGGACGTCCCCGTGAGGGGCGCGGCGCGTGCTCGTTAGCGTGGCCGCCGAACCGCATATCCCTTGTACTCCTTTCTGAGAAGGACGCCGTGGACAGTCCCCGTGCCGCCGTCGTGCTCGTCGGGAGAAACCCCACCCCCGCGCTGCTGTCCTCGCTCACCCTCCCCGCCGACCACCTGGCCCTGGTGGCCAGTGACGGGACCCGTGCCCTCGCACGTCGGGTCGCAGCCGCCGTGGAGCGCCTGGCCTCCCCCGAGTCGGTGCGGGTGGTGAGTGTCGGCCCCGACCCCCACGACTTCGGCCCGGTCACCGGTACTCTGGCCGCCCTGCACCGGGCCAACGGCGGTCGACCCTGGTTCCTGGACTACACCGGCGGCACCAAGGTGATGAGCGTGGCCGCGGCCCTCCTGCACGAGCGGTCCCTGCCCGCGGACCGCCACCCCGACACCCGCCGCTGGCGCCACTACCTCGACGCCGTCCGCGACACCCTGCGCACCGCCGACGGCTCCCACCCCGGGCGCCCCGTGGTCAGCGACGGCGTCGACCTGCGCACTCTCGCCGGGATTCACGGCGCCCGCTGGCTGGAGGACCGCGACCCCGAGCCCGTCCGCCTCTTCGTCCAGGGCGGGCAGCAGGCCCTCCGGGCACGCTTTCCCGACCTGTCCCCGTCGGTGCGGCGCGGTGTCGTCGCCGAGGGGCGTGTCCTGTCCCACCTGCTGCGCCACACACGCCGCCACCCCGACGCCGAGGTCGTCGGGGCCCGCCAGGTCGCCGACCCCCGCCACCCCGACGGATCCATCGCCGACTTCGACGCCGTCGTGCGCTACCGCCACCGTGTGCTGTGCGTGGAGGCCAAGACCCGTCCCGACGACGTCGTGGCCCGCGCCGGGTGGACCGTGGCCAAGGCACGCCGGGTCTTCGGCGTCGCCGTGCAGGTGCTGTTCGTCTACTCCGGCCCCGCCGTCCCCGGGCTGCGCGAGCGCGTCACCGCCTACAATCCGGCCCTGACCGCCCGCAACGTACACGTGTGGAACCTGGGTGACCTGCTGTCGCGGCTGACCTCCTTCGAGGAGATCCGCAAGGCCTTCTTCCCGGGGCTGGGAACCCCGCCCCCGACGGCGTCCACCGGACCCGGTCCCGCGACGGAACCCTCCGCGGATCCGGTCCCGGCGCTCGAACACCACCCCGGATCCGAGGACGGGTCCGTCCTGGTCACCTCCCTGGGCGGCAGCCGCCTGGGCACCCTCACCGCCGTACACGCCCACCGGCCCGCACACACTCTGATCCTGTCCTCCCGGCAGAGCGTGCGGGACGGCGTGCGCGAGTCCGCGGCCCGCACCCTGCACGCCGCCGAACACCCCGGCGCGCCACCCGCAGACGCCGCCCGCCTGAAGGAAGCCGGGTACCGCGACCGGGTCCGCTTCACCCCCGATCCCGTGGACGGCTCCGACGCCGACGCGGTCGCCGCCGTCGCCCGGGACTGGATCATCCGAGAGCAGGCCACCGACCCATCGCCCCCGGTCGTCGCCGACATCACCACCGGGACCAAGGCGATGAGCCTGGGCCTGGCCCTGGCCGCCCGCCGCTCGGGCGCCTGCGCCACCTACCAGCTGGCGCGCAGGCGCACCGTGGTCTGCCTCGCCCACGGCGCGCTGCCCCTGCGGGGCCGCGCCAGCGTGGACTGGTCTCTGGTCCTGCCCGGGTACACGCCGCTGACCGGCGAACGGACCGGAGACCGTGCCGGGGCCCTGGCCGGGCGGGTGTGCCGTGCGGCCCGCTCCCAGGTGGACACCGGTCTGCTCGACGCGACCCGTGCCGCCCTGGTACGGGCGGCCAGCGGCCCGGTCGGGGTGTGGATGGACGCCTCCCTCACCGACCCCGAGGAGTGTCTGACCGCTCAGGAGCGCCCCAGCCTGGTGCTCACCTTCGACGACCGCGCGGTGGGTCTGACCGCACCGGGCTGGCACCGGCGCCGCACCCCGGGCGGCCGGTCGCTGGGGGTCGGACGTGGCGCGTGGGCGCAGAGCGTGTTCGCCGCCACCGTGCACCTCAGTACGCGCTGCGACGTGGCCGGGACGGTGATCGCCCTGACCCGGCCGGGAGGAGACGTCAGCCGCGCGGTCGAACTGGTGGACTGGATCGCCCACGCCGATCCGGAGGAGGAACCGGGACGGATCGCCTTCGGTGAACCCCTGCGCCCTCTGGTGGTGGACGCATCCCCCGACGCCCTGCCCGAGTTGTTCGACACCGACGTCAGCCTGCTCTGAGGCCCGCTCCGGGCCCTCGGGCCGTTTCGCGTGGTGCCTTCGTCGGCGCGGACGGTGTGAGGGAGGCTCTGACCTGGGCAGAGGCACCTACAGGGGCGGGGGAACCAGGAACGGAGCCGCGCGTGCGCTGCGGAGTATCGACCACCGGGGGTGGCGGGCTGTTGGCGGTGGCGGTGCTGGCCGCGGGATGCTCACCGGCGGGGGAGGGCGATCCCTTCGCCGGACAGGACGTCTCCTGGCGGGCCTGCCACGACGAGGAGGAGATCACGGAGTTGGTCGACCGGGGGGCCGACTCCGAATGGTCACAGGCCCTGGAGTGCGGCACGGTCACCGTCCCCCTTGACCACGACGACCCCGGAGGGAGAACCCTGGAGCTCGCGCTGGTCCGCGTGCCCGCCAGCGGCCCGCAGGAGGAGCGCCTGGGCTCCCTGGTCCTCAACCCGGGCGGCCCGGGTATCCCGGGCGCGCGGGCGCTGGACCTGCCCGTGTTCGGCGACGAGGTCCGTGCCGCCTTCGACCTGGTCTCCTTCGATCCGCGCGGGGTCGG
The DNA here is from genome assembly GCF_056312425.1 of Nocardiopsis sp. TRM 82005. Classification (NCBI taxonomy): domain Bacteria; kingdom Bacillati; phylum Actinomycetota; class Actinomycetes; order Streptosporangiales; family Nocardiopsidaceae; genus Nocardiopsis; species Nocardiopsis sp. TRM 82005. Next base: position 57,164 of record NZ_JBWDTQ010000026.1, on the reverse strand, counting down.
CGGCAGCGGGGGCTTCGCCTGCGGAGACCGGTACGCCCTGGACGACGCACGCCAGCGTGTGGCGGGCACCGACCCAGGCGATCTGGACGCCGTCGAGCTGCAACCCCTGGAGGACGCCGCCCGTAGGTACGCCCAGGCCTGTCGGAAGACGGCGGGGGAGGAGTTCCTGGCCAACATCGGCACCGTCAACGTCGCCCGCGACCTCGACATCGTCCGCAACGCCCTGGGTGACGAACGGCTGAACTTCGTCGGTTACTCCTACGGCACCCATATCGGTGCCCTGTACGCCCACATGTACCCCGGCAACACCCGGGCGCTGGTCCTGGACGGCGCCGTGGCGATCGGGAAGTCCAACGCGGAGACCGCCGTGGACCAGGTCGCGGCGTTCCAGAACACCTGGGACCTGTTCGTGGCCGACTGCGCCGCCGAGGACGACGCGTGCCCGTTCGCCGGCCGCGCCGACGGTTCCGGGGGAGCGGGGAGCACCAGCGAGGCCGACGCGCGTATGGCGGACATCCTCAGGGAACTGGACCGGGACCCGGCGGAGGTCGAGGGGATCCCCGTGGACGGTCGGACGCTGCTCACCATGATCAGCATGGAGCTGTACCACGAGGCCAGCTGGGACTACCTCGCCGATCTGCTCACCGCCCTGGCCGCCGGCGACGCCGGTGCGGCCGAGCCCCATCTGGAGCAGCTGTACGACAACACGTTCGGCGGATACGGGAGGGCGGACTCCGGGGACGTCGTTCCCGGAACGGACCACCAGGACGCCAGCGCCGTGTTCACCGCGGTGAACTGCGCCGACCGGGACGATCCGGAGCACGTGGAGGCCTATCGGGACGCCGCCGACGAGGCGGCCGACATCTCGCTGCTCTTCGGCCCCGACCCGGTGTGGGACCACCTGCCGTGCGCCTACTGGCCCGAGACAGAGGAGGCTCCCGCCGACCTCGCGGTCTCGGACGCGCCTCCGGTCGTGGTCATCGGCACGCTGGCCGACCCCGCCACCCCCTACTTCTGGGCGAAGGACCTGGCCGACCGCCTGGAGGGCGCCGTCCTGGTCACCTACGAAGGCGCTGGGCACACCGTCTACGGCGACGGCCGCAGCGACTGCGTGGACCGGCCCGTGGACGACTACCTGCTCACCGGGAGGCCTCCCGAGCAGGGCCTGGTCTGCCCGCCCGCCGACACATGAGGCCGCCCCCTTCCCGTCTCCGCGTGTTCGGAGCGGTACATCGGTCGCGACCGCTCTCACCCGGAAGAGCGACACGGCTCCCTCCCACAGGGGAGGCACGCGCGCTCCGCTCCCGGAAGGCTGGTGGTACGCACCAGGAACGGCAGGGGGAGGATCATGGCCACGAGAAGGACGGACACCATCGCACACGGGTCGGAGCCCACCGCGCGGCCCCGGCGGCTCGGATACGCGGCCGCGGCGGCGTCACTCGTGCTGGCCACCGCGCACGTCGTCGTCACCACGGGGATGGTGGTTCTCGGGCGCGCGGACCCCACCCCGCCGTTCCTGGTGTGGATCACCGCCCCGGCCCTGGCGTGCGTGGGATCCGCGGCAGTGGCCGTGGGGCTCGCGCGCCGCCCGTCGCCGTCGCGCACGCTCCTCGTGCTCAGCGGGCTCACGGCTGTGCTGGCCTGGTTCCTCGCCGTGGTGGGGCTGCTGCCGGCCGCCCTGGCCGAGCCCGCTCCCGAGCGCCTCCTGTCCCTCTTCGCCGGCCCCGGCCCCTACGCCCTGCCCGCGGCACTGCTGTACACCGCACTCACCCGACGGGCCGTGCGCTCACACCGGGGGCGTTCGCCTTCCGGTACCGCACGGGGGAGACCCCGAACCCGCGCCTGAACGCCTTGGCGAAGGCGGACCGTGACGAGTACCTCCCGGGTCGCGGCCGCCTTGACCGGGGCGTCGCGCTCCCGAAGGAGGGGACCGGACCGCTCACCCGGCTCCGCGGCCGTGGGCCTCCCCGGATCGCGACCGGGTGCGTACACTCGGGTCATGGCCGATACGCGCGCGGTGGAGCAGAGTCCGTTCCGGACCGCTCTCGTCCTGTGCCCGGCCACCGCGGGATCCTCGACCGTCAGCCGATCGACCTCCGTTCTTCCGGAGGCTCCCCGCACCGGCCTCACGGCCCTGCACGGCCACGGTTAGCGACCTTTCCGCGTATTTTCCGGCCGCGCCCCGCGCCGAGCCCACACCGGGTTTCCCATCCAGTCCCGCACCACTCTCCCCGCCAGCCGGCTTCGTCGGCTGCGCCCACCGGTGCGGCCGTGCCTACGGCGTCGGCCGCGCCACTCTCGAAGGGACCCCTCGTGAAGTTGAGCGAGCTGTTGTACGGCCACGACCACCAGGTACTGCACGGAGACCAGGACGTCCCGATCACCTCGGGGCCGTGTCTGGACGTCGACCGCGTGACCCCCGGTTCGCTCTACATCGCTCTGCCAGGGCACCGCGAGGGCGGCCCCGAGGCCACCGGTGAGGCGGTCGGCCGCGGGGCCGTCGCCGTTCTCGTCGAAGGACCGGCTCCGGCCGAGGCCGGGCCGCCGGGCACCGGCGCGTGCGTGGTCCGGGTACCGAACGCGCGGATCGCGGCGGCGCTCGTCTCGGTGCGCTACCACGGAGAGCCGGGGCGCGCCATGGAAGTGGTCGCCGTCACCGGCACCAACGGCAAGACGTCGGTGTCGTCCATGTACGAGTCGTTGCTGAGGATCGCCGAGGGCGCCCGGGTGGGGGTCATCGGTACCTCCGGCGCCCGGGCCGACGGCGATCCGATCCCCATGCCGAGGTCGGTGCTGAGCACGCCGGAGTCACCGGACCTCCAGTACCTGCTGGCGTGCATGCGCAGCCGGGACAGCGACAGTGTCGTGCTGGAAGCGACGTCGATGGGGCTGCTGAACCACAGGGTGGACGGCTCCTTCGTCGACGTCGGGATCTTCACCAACCTGACCCAGGACCACCTGGACGACCACGGCACGATGGAGAACTACAGGGAGGCGAAGATGCTCCTGTTCGGGGGCATGTGCCAACGCGCCGTGGTCAACGCCGACGACCCCGTGGGCGCCACGGTCCCGGCCATGATGCCTGGTGCCGTGACCACCTACGCCATCGAGGCGGAGGCGGACTACCGGGCGACCGACCTGGTCGTCGACGCCTCGGGCACACGGTTCGTCCTGCACCACGACGGTCGCAAGTACCCGGCCGCGATCCCCGTCCCGGGACGCTTCTCGGTATCCAACGCGCTGGCCGCGTTGGCGGCCTGCCACCTCCTGGGGCACGGGCTGGAAGGTCTGGTGGACGCCCTTGACCGGATGCCGCAGATCCCGGGCCGGTTCGAGCACTTCGGCACACGCGACGGGGTCTCCGTCATCGTGGACTACGCCCACTCGCCCGACTCGCTGGACAAGGTCCTGTGCACGATCCGCGGTTTCGCCCCGCACCGGGTACTCACCGTCTTCGGCTGCGGCGGCGATCGGGACACCACCAAGCGCGCCCGGATGGGCGAGATCGCGGGTACCTACTCCGACCTGTGCGTGCTCACTTCGGACAACCCCCGGTACGAGGACCCGGAGGCGATCATGGACCAGGTCGCGCCGGGGATCGAGGCGGCCGGCACGCCCTTCGAACGGGTCGGGGACCGACGCGGCGCCATCGCCCTCGCGCTGTCCTCGGCACGCCCGGGGGACGTCGTCCTGGTCGCGGGCAAGGGCAGCGAGTCGTACCAGAGCGTCGGAGACGACCTCATCCCCTTCGACGACATGACGACCGTGCGCGAGCTCGTCCACCCCTGAGGCCGCTCCTCTCCCATGTAAGGGACCGCGGCTCGGCGGGGAACGGCCACCGCGCACACGACCGCCCCGGCCGGGTCCGGCCGAGGCGGTCGGTCACCCTAGAGCTTGGCGGCGGCCGCCTCGTCCAGCCAGAACACGGTCCGCTCCGCGCCGCGCGCACCGGCCACGGGAGCCTCGTCCACGCTGCCTCCCGCGAGCCCCAGACGCACGGCATCGGCCTTGCCCTCGCCCGAGGCCAGCACCCACACCTCGCGGGCGGCCCGGATCGAGGACAGGGTCAGGGAGATCCGCTGCGGCGGCGGTTTGGGCGCGTCGTGCACCGCGGCCACCGATGCCTCCTCCTCACGTACCTCGGACAGGCCCGGGAACAGCGAGGCCACGTGCGCGTCCGGCCCCACCCCCAGCAAGCACACGTCGAAGGCGGGCACGGGCCCCCGGCCACGCGCCGCCACCGCCATCTCCCGGCCGTACCGGGTGGCCGCGTGCTTGACGTGGTCGCCGTCCATCCCGTCGGACGCGGGCATCGGGTGCACGTTGTGCGCCGGGATCGGGACCGCGTTGATCAGCGCGTCGCACGCCTGGGTCTCGTTGCGCTCGGGGTCCTTGTCCGGCAGGAACCGCTCGTCGCCCCACCACAGGTGCACGTGCGACCAACTGATCCCGGCCTCGTTGGCGTGGTCGCGCACCGCTTCCAGCGCACGGATGCCGATCCCGCCTCCGGTCAGCACCAGGTTGAAGTCGCGCTTGTCCGACTCGGCCTGGACGATCATGTTCACCAGCTTCAACGCGACGCTGTCGGCCAGCGCCCCAGCGTCGGAGTGGCGGACGATCTCCGGTTCGCTCATCCTCATGCTCCGCTCTCAGTGAGCAGCAGCCCCAGGTTGCGGGCCGCGCCCTCGTAGGTCTCGTCGGGGTCCAGGCGGCGCAGTTCCTCGGTCAGGGCCCCGGCGGCGCCGCGCCGCGCCAACGCCACCGTCTGGTCAGGCTGTCCGAACCGCGACAGCGTGGCCACCCGGCCGTCCACCCGGGAGATCACGATGTCCCCCTGATCGGTGGTCAGCCGGACCTCGGTCAGACCGGGGCCGTCCGAGGTGCCGCGCTCCACCGGCACCTCCAACCGGTCCGACAGCCACGCCGCCATCAGCTCCGCGCTCGGGTAATGCGGCTCGGCGGTCACCCCGGCCGAGGTCACCCACCCGCACGGCTGGTCCATGGCGCTGGCCAGCAGCGAGCGCCACGGCGTCAGCCGGGTCCAGGTCAGGTCCGTGTCACCCGGACGGTAGTTGGCCACCCGCTCCACCAGGTCACTCAAAGGGTCCGGGGCGCGCAGGGCGTCGGTGATCCGACGCTGGGCCAGGCGTCCCACCGGGTCCGCGGCCGGGTTGGCCGGGCCCACACCAGGCCACCACGTCACCACCGGCGCGTCGGGCACCAGCAGCGGGGTGACCACCGAGTCGGCGTGCTCGCCCAGCGGACCGTACAGCCGCAGCAGCACCGCCTCGCCGGGGCCCGCGGTGCCCGGGCGACGGATCTCGGCGTCGATGGCCGGTTCGGCCCCCTGGTCGCGTCGGATCAGTGCCACCACGCGCGAGGGGTGCTCGCGGCCCGCCTCGGTGGCGGCGCGCACGGCGTCGTAGTGATCGGCCTCGTCGGTGACGATGACCAGGGTCAGCACCATGTTCATGGCGCCGCTACCCACGCTGAGCCGCTCGGCCATGAGCGCCTCGGTGATCTGTGCGGTCGTGGTACGCGGCAGGTAGAGCGTCATCGGTTCCTCCCGGCGGTCTCGTGACTGGTCACGGGCGCCGCCACTGGCGGCCGTCCCTGGCGAGCAGGTTCTCGGCCGACTCCGGGCCCCAGGTGCCCGAACCGTACTGTTCGGGGCGGCCCGACTTGGCCCAGTACTCCTCGACCGGGTCCAGGATCTGCCAGGACAGCTCAACCTCCTCCTGGCGCGGGAACAGCGGCGGGTCGCCGATGAGCACGTCCAGGATGAGCCGCTCGTAGGCCTCGGGACTGGCCTCGGTGAAGGACTGCCCGTAGGCGAAGTCCATACTCACCTCGCGGACCTCCATACTGGCCCCCGGCACCTTGGAGCCCAAACGCAGCGTCACGCCCTCGTCCGGCTGGATGCGCAGGACCAGGGCGTTCTGCCCCAGTTCGCTGAGGTCGGAGCGGGAGAACAGCTGCTGGGGCGCGGCCTGGAACACCAGCGCGACCTCCGTCACCCGGCGGCCCAGCCGCTTGCCGGTGCGCAGGTAGAACGGAACGCCCGACCAGCGCCGGGTGTCCACCGACAGCTTCAGCGCCGCGTAGGTCTCGGTCACCGAGTCGGAGGGGATGCCCTCCTCCTCCAAGTAGCCGCGCACCGACGCGCCGCCCTGCCAGCCCGCCGCGTACTGGCCGCGTGCGGTACCCGTCTCCAGGTCCTCGGGCAGTGACACCGACGCCAGCACCTTCTCCTTCTCCGCGCGGATCGCGTCCGCGTTGTAGGAGATGGGCTCCTCCATGGCCACGAGCGCCAGCAGTTGCAGCAGGTGGTTCTGGATGACGTCGCGGGCCGCGCCGATGCCGTCGTAGTAGCCCGCGCGGCCGCCCACGCCGATGTCCTCGGCCATGGTGATCTGCACGTGGTCCACGAGACTGCGGTTCCACAGGGGTTCGAACAGGGTGTTGGCGAAGCGCAGCGCCAGGATGTTCTGGACCGTCTCCTTGCCCAGGTAGTGGTCGATGCGAAACACCGACGACGGCGGGAACACCTCGTCCACCACCGAGTTGAGCTCCTGCGCGCTCGCCAGGTCGTGCCCGAACGGCTTCTCGATCACGACCCGTCGCCACGGCCGCACCCCGTGCGTGGCCTCGTCCTCCCCGGCCTCGGCCAGACCGCACCGGTTGAGCTGCCTGACCACGGTCGGGAACAGCTTGGGAGGCAGGGACAGGTAGAACGCGTAGTTGCCGCCGGTGCCACGGGCGGAGTCCAGCTCGTGCACGCAGTGGGCCAGGCGGTCGAAGGCGTCGTCGTCGTTCAGCTCGCCCTGTACGAACCGGACCCCCTCACTCAGCTGGCGCCACACGTCCTCGCGGAAGGGGGTGCGAGCGTGTTCACGCACCGCCTGGTAGGCCTGATCGGCGAAGTCCTGGTCCTCCCAGTCGCGGCGGGCGAACCCCACCAGGCCGAAGCCGGGCGGCAGCATCCCCCGGTTGGCGAGGTCGTAGATGGCGGGCAGGAGCTTCTTGCGGGCCAGGTCGCCCGTGATGCCGAACAGCACCAGCACGCTGGGTCCGGCGATGCGGGGCAGTCTGCGGTCCAGGGCGTTGCGGAGCGGGTTGGGCACCGCTCCGGGCATCACCGGTTCTTTCACGTGGTCTCGTCTTCCTGTCGAGAGTGGCCGGTGGGATGGCTGGGCCGTGCCCGCCCTCCGAGGAGGATGACGGGCACGGACCCGTTCACAGGGAGCGGAGGACCGTCCCGGGACGTCGGCTCAGGCGAGCTTTTCGAGCTTGGCCGCCAGTGCGCTCAGCAGGCTCTCCCAGGACTTGACGAACTTGTCCACGCCCTCGTCCTCCAGCACGGCGAACACGTCGGTCAGGTTCACCCCGGCGTTCTCCAGGGCCGCGAAGTCGGCCTGGGCCTGCTCGTAGGTGCCGAGCACGGTGTTGCCGGTGATCTCGCCGTGGTCGGCGGTGGCGTCCAGGGTGGCCTGCGGCATCGTGTTCACGGTGTCCCGGGCCACTAGCTGGCTGACGTAGAGGGTGTCGTCCAAGGAGGGGTCCTTCACTCCGGTGGACGCCCACAGCGGCCGCTGCGGCTTGGCTCCGTGCTCCTCCAGGGCCTTCCACTCGGAGGAGGCGAACACCTCCTCGTGGGCCTGGTAGGCCAGACGGGCGTTGGCCAGGGCGGCACGGCCCCGCAGGGACAGTGCCTCCTCGGTGCCGATCTCATTCAGGCGCTTGTCCACCTCGGTGTCCACGCGGCTGACGAAGAACGAGGCCACCGAGTGGATGCGGGACAGGTCGTGGCCGTTGGTACGGGCCAGCTCCATCCCCTCCATGAACGCGTCCATCACCTGGCGGTAGCGCTCCAGGGAGAAGATCAGCGTGACGTTGACGCTGATGCCCTGCCCCAGCGCCTGGGTGATCGCGGGCAGGCCGGCGGCCGTCGCCGGGATCTTGACCATCATGTTGGGCCGGTCCACCAGCCACCACAGGGCCTTGGCCTCGGCGACCGTGCGCTCGGTCTCGTTGGCCAGGCGCGGGTCCACCTCCAGGGAGACCCGTCCGTCCACGCGGTCGGTGGACTCGTAGACCGGGCGCAGGGTGTCCGCGGCCCAGCGGATGTCGTAGGCGGTGATCATGCGGACCGCCTCCTCCACCGACACGCCCCGCACGGCCAGCTCGTGGACCTGCTGGTCGTAGGCGTCGCCCTCGGCGAGGGCCTTGTCGAAGATGGTGGGATTGGAGGTGACACCGACCAGATGGTGGGTCGACATCAGCTCGGCCAGGTTGCCGGAGCGCAGCCGCTCCCGGCTGAGGTCGTCCAGCCAGATGGACACACCCGCCTCGGAGAGGTCTCGTAGTGCGTTGCTCATGGGTTCTCTCGCCTTCCTAGGGGCGAAAGGTGCCGCCCCTGGTCGCACACGTCAAAAGGAGGGCGGGCCCGCCGGAAGTGTGCCCGGCGGGCCCGCCGGGGTCAGCTTCCGGCCTTGGCGAGGCTCTTGTGGGCGGCCTCGACGACGGCCTCGGAGGTGAACCCGAACTTCTCGTACAGAACCTGGTACGAGGCGGAGGCGCCGTAGTGCTCCAGGCTGACCGACTCGCCGGCGTCGCCGACGTACTCGCGCCAGCCCATGGCGATCCCGGCCTCCACCGACACGCGGGCGCGCACCGAGGACGGCAGCACCTGCTCGCGGTACTCCTCGCTCTGGCGCTGGAACCACTCCACGCACGTCATGGACACCACGCGGGTGGGCGTACCGGCCTCCTGTAGGGCCTTACGGGCCTCCAGGGCGATCTGCACCTCGCTACCGGTGGCCATGATGATCACCTTGGGAGCGTCCCCGTCGGCCTCGGCCAGCACGTAGCCGCCCTTGACCGCGTTCTCGGCCGGGGCGTACTCCTCGCGGTCCAGGACGGGCACGTTCTGCCGGGTCAGTGCCAGCGCGGACGGGCGGTCACCCTTCTCGATGACGGACCGCCACACCACGGCGGTCTCGTTGGCGTCGGCCGGACGGATCACGTCCAGACCGTAGATGGCGCGCAGCGCCCACAGGTGCTCGACCGGCTGGTGGGTGGGGCCGTCCTCGCCCAGGCCGATGGAGTCGTGCGTCCACACGTAGGTGACCGGCAGCTGCATGATCGCGGCCAGCCGGACGGCGGGGCGCATGTAGTCGCTGAAGACCAGGAACGTGCCGCCGTAGGGGCGGGTGGGGCCGTGCAGGGCGATGCCGTTGAGGATCGTGCCCATGCCGTGCTCGCGCACACCGAAGTGCAGCACGCGCCCGTAGGGGCTGCCCGGGAACATCTCGCTGGCGCGGTCGAAGGGCAGGAAGGAGGGCTCGCCCTTGGGCGTGGTGTTGTTGGACCCGGCCAGGTCGGCCGAACCGCCCCACAGCTCGGGCAGCAGCGGCGCGACGGCCGAGAGCACCTCGCCGCTGGCCTTGCGGGTGGCCATGCCCTTCTCGTTGGCGTCGAAGGAGGGCACCTCCTTCTCCCAGCCCTCGGGCAGCCTGCCCTCGACCAGGCGGTCGAACAGCTCGGCGCTCTCCCCGGCGCTCTCGTGCCAGGCCTTGAACTCGACCTCCCAGGCGGAGTGCGCCTCACGGCCCCGGTCCACGGCACGGCGGGTGTGTTCGAGGACCGAGTCCTCGACGGCGAAGGGCTCGTCGGGCAGGCCCAGGATCTGCTTGGTGGCGGAGACCTCCGCCTCGCCGATGGCCGCACCGTGGATGGCGCCGCTGTTCTGCTTGTTGGGCGCGGGCCAGCCGATGACGGTGCGCAGGCGGATGAAGGTCGGGCGCTCGGTCTCGGCCTGGCCGCGCAGGATCGCCTGGTGCAGGGCGTCGATGTCCTCGACGTACTCGCCGGTGGCGGTCCAGTCGACCTCCTCGACGTGCCAGCCGTAGGCGCGGTAGCGCTCGGCGACGTCCTCGGAGTGGGCGACGCGGGTGTCGTCCTCGATGGAGATCCGGTTGTCATCCCAGATCATGATGAGGTTGCCCAGTTTCTGGGTCCCCGCCAGGGCGCTGGCCTCGTGGCTCACGCCCTCCTGGACGTCGCCGTCGGAGCAGAACGCGTAGATGTGGTGGTCGAAGGGGCTGGCGCCGGGACCGGCCTCGGGATTGAACAGGCCGCGCTCACGGCGGGCGGCCATGGCCATGCCGACCGCGTTGCCGACGCCCTGGCCGAGCGGACCGGTGGTGGTCTCCACCCCGGGGGTGTGGCTGAACTCCGGGTGGCCGGGTGTGCGGCTGTCCCACTGGCGCAGGTTCTTGAGGTCCTCCAGCTCCAGCCCGTATCCGGCGAGGTAGAGCTGGATGTACAGGGTGAGGCTGGAGTGGCCGATCGACAGCACGAAGCGGTCCCGGCCCGTCCACTCTGGGTCCGACGGGTCGTGTCGCATGATCTTCTGGAAGAGCAGGTACGCGGCGGGCGCCAGGCTCATAGCGGTGCCAGGGTGCCCGCTACCCGTCTTCTCGACCGCGTCCATCGCCAGCGCCCGAACCGTGTCGACGGCGCGGAGGTCGAGGTCCGACCACTCCAGGGTTTGCGGGGTGTGGGCGTTCACGGACTTTCGTTCTCCTTCTCGGGCCACCCTCGCGTCCGGCGGCCGGTGCGCGTGGGTGTGTCGGTTGCGTTGGTCTTCGAACCGCCGCCGGGCACCCCGATGCGGCCCGCCGCGGGGGCGGGGCCGTGGGGAGCGTGGGAGGGGCGAGCCCGCGCATGGCTGTGCAGGGCGCGGACGTGTCACCCCCGTCGTCCCCCGAACGACGGCCGTCGCGGCCTGAAAACCACGACAGGTTCGGCCAATATCGAGCCTATCGTCCGGACCCGGGGATGTCGCTGCCCGACACCTCATCATTGGCGGCGGTCGACGAGGGAGCGCCCACGCCTTCCGATGCTATGCGTGTCGAATGGGTTGCCCGGAGTGAAAAACGGGGGTCCGTGGCTACCCTGAGGCGGCGCGTGGCAGGCTGGAAGCGCGTCGGGACGTGCGCGGCCCTGCTGGACGTTCGGGGCCCAGCGCGGCCTCCAATCCTGAGGGGTGGGGATTTTCCCAGTGAGGGGGCTGGTCCCCGGTCCCCGCGAGGAAGTACTACAGTATGTCGTTGACGGGGTTTCGGCCGATCCTGACACGTTGTCGGTCCGCTCGACCCCGCGTGGCGAGCAGTGTCGAAATCCCTAGAGTTGTCGAGGTATCCGCGTGTCTGAAACCGAGCCGGTGCCCCCCGTTGGGACGCGAGCGAGCCGTCCGGCCGTAAGGACGCGGTACTGATGGCCCTGACCAATCGCGCCTCGCGAACGAATCCGGACGGTGCCGAGCCCCAGGCCTCCCGCAGGGCCTCCCCGGGCGAGTACGTCCGCGCCTACGTCGCGCTTTCCAAGCCCCGTGTCATCGAGCTGTTGCTCATCACCACCATCCCCGTGATGTTCGTCGCCGCGGGGGGAGTGCCGCCGCTGGGGACCGCGGTGGCCACCCTGCTCTTCGGCACCATGTCGGCGGCCAGCGCGAACGCGATGAACTGCTACATCGACCGTGACATCGACCGTGAGATGCGTCGCACCCGTCAGCGCCCCGGCGCGATGGACCTGGTGACTCCACGAGGGGCGCTCGTCTACGGGCTGGTGCTGGCCGTGGGCTCCACCGCCGGGTTCGCCCTGCTGGTGAACACGCTTTCGGCCGTGCTGTCGGCCTTCGCGATCCTGTTCTACATCTTCGTCTACACGATGCTGCTCAAGCGGCGCACCGCACAGAACGTGGTGTGGGGCGGGATCGCCGGGTGCATGCCGGTGCTCATCGGCTGGGCGGCCGTGACCGAGAGCCTGGACTGGGCGCCGTTCGTGCTGTTCCTGGTGGTCTTCTTCTGGACGCCGCCGCACACGTGGACGCTGGCCATGCGCTACAGGGAGGACTACGCGCAGGCCAAGGTGCCGATGCTGCCCGTGGTCGCCAGCGACCGGCGGGTGCTGCTGGAGTGCGTGCTCTACAGCTGGGCCACCGCGGCCGTGTCGATCGTCTTCTGGCCGGTGGCGGGCACCACCTGGTTCTACGGCGCGGTCGCCGTCGTCCTGGGCGCGCTGCTGGTGTTCCAGGCGCACCGCCTGCTCAACCGCTCCCGTGCCGGTGTGACCGGGGCCCGCCTCAAGACCATGGGCTTCTTCCACCTGTCCAACGCCTACCTGGCGCTGTTGTTCGTGGCGGTCACCGTCGACCCGCTGATCGCGAACATGCTGGCCTGACAGGCCCCCGAACCCTCTTGTGGCGGCGTCCCTCCCGGGGCGCCGCCACCGTTCTTAGGCGATGTGGCGGGACGTGTCGTAGGACACCGGTACACACGCACCATGTCGACTTCCGCTCCACATACGGAGTCAGCTTGGATTGACGGCCCCGACGGGTACTCCCTCGCTCTCGACGGCACGGCGCTGGTGTGCCGCAACGCCAAGGGCCGCACGCTCAAGTCGGTGCCGAAGAAGGTGCGCGGGTCGGCCGAGGCCGAACGCCTCTCCCACGTGTCCCAGTGGCTGGAGCGCCACGAACGCGAGTGCGCGGAGCGCGTCGAGTCGTGGCTGCTGGGCTCCATGCCCGTCCCCGCGTCCCTGATCGCCCAGGTGTGGCCCGACCCCGCGTGGCGGGGCGTCCCGGCCGACGGCGGTGGAGGCGGGTTCCTGCGGGGTGTGGACGAGCCGGTGTCCTCGGCCTCGACGCCGAGAGCGTCTGGCTCGACGCCGACCGCGTCGTCCTGGCGCACCCGGTCCTCATCGAGGACCTCGACGCCGGACTCACCCCCGTGGACGCTCCGGAGGACGGGCACACCGACACCGACGCGATGCGCGCTCGGAGTTACACCCGCACCGCGCTCGGCGGGCGCCCCGTGGTGCGGCTGGTCCCCGACCTCCTCGGCCTCGAAGCGGGCGGGGTCTCCGAACCGGTGACGCGCGCCCGTCCGCGCGGGCTCGGCTACCCGGAGCGGGCCCTGGTCCACGACCCCGGCCACAGGGCCGAGGCGCTCGCCCTCGTCCGCCCCTGGAGAGGGCCGCCCGCTGGGCGAGCTCCCGGCCGAGTAAGGCCGAGGAGGAGTACAAGCGCCTCGCCGCCGACGTGCCCGTCTCCCACCTGCCCTCCTACTGGGAGCAGGCTCCGTCCGGCTGGCGGCTCACCCCGCGCGCGGTCGTCACGTTCATCCTCGGCGGCGACGGCACCGAACCGCGCCCGCCCGGGCAGCGCTGACCGCTCTGCGCACCGCGCTCACGCACCTGCGGGCCCGTGCGTGGCCGGGAGGGACGTGTCGCCTCCCTGACCGGCGGGCCAGGATGCGCTCAGGAGCGTGGTGGGGCCGTCTGCGCCGTCCGCGCGCGGGACCAGGCCAGGACGGCCGACCACGCCACGATCCCCGTCAGGAGTAGAGCCAGGGGGACGTGCGCCTGGAGAGGCCCGTAGGTGCCCAGCGCCGCCTGGAGGAAGCCCAGCGCGAACGCCAGCAGGCTGACCGCCAGGATCAGTCCGGGCACCCCTCCGACGCGACCCGACCGCTGCCAGTACGGGATCGCGGCCAGTAGCTGTAGACCGGCCAGTGTGTGCACCCCGAAAGCGCCGTAGTAGTGCAGCGGCAGGGCGTCCGTGTTGAACGTCACCAGCTGCCCCGCGGTCGCGCCCTCCCACAGGATCGCGGCCAGGTGCAGGAGTACGGCCACACGCAGGAACCACAGCGGTCCCGTGGTGGATGAGGTCGTGGTCGCCCGGTCCATGTCGGGGCCCTTTCCGTTCGGGTGTCAGCGGTATCCTCGGGTTTTGATCCTGCCCCACCCCGGGGCTCCCCGAGCCACCGGAGCCGGAGCGGGGCGCCTCGCCGCGGTCGAACGGGGGCGAGGTCCGTGATCGGCCGGCCTCCCGCTACGATCGGTGCCCATGCCCCGTCTCGACAGCAAGGCCATCCTCCAGGGCCGGCGCTCCCGCTACTCGCTGACCCTCATCCTGGGCACCACGGTCAGCGTGCTCTGCATGGTCGGGATGCTGGTCTACCTGTGGCTGCTCGCCCTGGCCGGAGGAGCGGCCGCCGGAATCGACGGCGGGCTCGGCTTCGCCGTCAGCCTGGTCGCCGCGATCATCCCGGTGTGCATCCTCGTGCCGCTCATACTCATGCTCGACCGGATCGAGCCCGAACCAGGCTGGGTGCTGTTCTTCGCCTTCGCCTGGGGAGCCGGCGTGGCGGTGGTGGCCTCCCTGCTGCTCAACAGCTGGGGCCTGGCCCACGTCACGGTTCCGTTGTTCGGCCAGGACCTGGGCGACTTCCTGGGCACGTCGGCGGTGGCCCCCCTGATAGAGGAGAGCGCCAAGGGCATGGTGCTGCTCATCCTGCTCTGGCGCCGCCGCAACGAGATCGACACCTTCACCGACGGCGTGGTCTACGCCGGGATGGTCGCCACCGGCTTCGCCTTCACCGAGAACATCCTGTACTTCCTCAGCGCGTTCTTCGACGGCACCCTGGTGGCCACCTTCGCCATCCGCGGGCTGGTCGCCCCGTTCGGGCACCCCGTCTACACCGCGATGGTCGGTATCGGCGTGGCCTACGCCGCCATGCGCACCGGTCCCCTGCGCCTCGCGGCCCCCGTGGCGGGGTGGGCTGTGGCGGTGCTCCTGCACGGTATGTGGAACGGGTCCACCTACTTCGGCTGGTACGGCTTGGCCCTCGCCTACATGGTGCTGTTCGCCGTGCTCATGGGCATCCTGGCGCTGGCCGCACGCGACCGCCACCGACAGATCGGCGCGATCGCCCGCTACCTCCCGCCCTACGTCTCCACCGGGCTGGTCACCCCGGCCGACATCACCATGCTCAGTTCCCTGCAAGGACGCCGCCAGGCCCGCGAGTGGGCGGCACGCAACGCCGGGCGCAGGGGCCGCGAGGCGATGAAGGAGTACCAGCTCGCCGCGACCGAGCTGGCGCTACTGCACCAGAAACTGGACGCAGGGCTGCCCCGCAAGGACTGGAAGATGCATCGGGACTCCTTCCTGGCACTGATGCACGTGGCCCGGGACGCCTTCCTGGGACGACTGCCCCAGCCGGTCGCGCCAGGGTGGGCGGAGAGCCCCACCGACTCCGGGTTCCTGCGCCGGGCCGACTTCGCGCACGTCATCACCCAGGCGCGGGCTCAGCAGGACTACGTTCCGCGCCACGGTCAGCAGGGTCCTCACTGATCTCCTGGTCCGGCGGTACCAGGCGTGTGGTGGAGAAGTACAGGCGGCAGACCGCGACCCAGGTCAGGGCCGATCCGAGGACGTGCAGGACCACCAGGGCCTCGGGCAGGCCCAGCGCGTACTGGGTGTAGCCGAGTACGCCTTGGAGAACCACCACGACCAGCAGGAACATACTGCTCATCCGGGCCGGCCGGCGTGCGCCGCCGCGGAAGGCGACCGTGGCGGCCAGCAGGGCGCCCGTCAGGGTGAGCCAGGCCAGCGCGGAGTGCAGCCGGGTGACCGCCGGTAGGTCGAAGGCCCAGCGGGGGGCGTCCGCGTCGCCGCCGTGCGGGCCGGTGCCGGTCACGACGGTCCCGGCGATCAGCAGCATGAAGCCGACCACGACCAGGCCGACGCTGAGCGCGTGCAGCATGGGACCCACGGACACACGCGGTTTGCCCTCGGGTTCCTGGCAGCGCACGTACAGGGCCACCGTGATGAAGACCACCACCATGGACAGCAGGAAGTGCGCGGCCACCGACGCGGGGTGCAGGTCGCTCCACACGGTGATACCGCCGACGACGCCCTGCCCCAGAACGCCGAAAGGCACGATGGCGGCCATCCGGACCAGGTCGCGGCGGTGCGGGCTCATCCGCATGACGGCGATGAAGGTGATGACGGCGACCGCCAGCACGACGAAGGTGAGTGTCCGGTTGCCGAACTCGATGGCGGCGTTGAACGCGGCGTGCCCGGTGTCGACCGGTACGAAGCTCTCAGGGGTGCACCTGGGCCACTCCGAGCACCCCAACCCGGAGGAGGTGACACGCACGGTGGCACCGGTGACGGCGATGCCGGCGTTGACGACGATGTTGCCGAGAGCCCAGGCGCGCAGCGACCTCCGGGTCGGGTTCCAGATGGTGCGCGCCAGGAGCGCCAGCACGAGTACTCCGGCGGCGACGACGGCGATCTGCCAGCCCCACAGGGGGACTCCGAGAAGGACGATGTCCTCCGCCGCGAGTGGGGGAACCGTGTTCGCGGCCAGCACCGCGGAGGCCGGGGAAACAGACATACGACAGACTGTAGTACATCGTTCCGGGCGCTGTTGTCCAGCCCTGCCGTAGCCGCCACCTGCGCCGACATCGCCGTGTGGCAAGCGGAAAACGTGTGGCGAGCAGAGGGGGCGCCCGTGAGGGGCGCCCCCCGGAACCAGCTAGCCGTTGTGGTTCGAGATGCACTGGTTGAGCACTTCCAGGTTCACGTTGATCAGCCCGAGAATGCCCTGCTCCTTCACGCACGCCTCGTACACGTCGGCGTCGGTGGCGGAGGCGCTCCCGGCCCCCATCCCGAGCAGGCCGACGGTGAACAGAGCGGTCATCATCAGTTTGGCGGTGGTGCGCATGGCTCCCCCTTCAGATGCGATCGGTCGAACCAATTGGCCGACCCACCAGGACAGATAACCATTTGTGTGCGTTCGGAAACACAGAGTGGCAAACTTGGTTCTCTCCGGTGTTTCCGGGCAGAGCGCCTAAGGCGGCAATGGCGGGTGCTATCGCGGTCCACCACGCATATCGGGTGTACTGCTCCTCATTCGATATGTCGTCGGATATGCCGATACCGGAGAGTCGCGGAGGCTGTTTCCGCCTCAGCGGTCGCGGTGGCCCTCGTGCGAGGAGCCCGCGGAGGCCCCGTCGGCCTCCGCTCCACCGTCGCCATGCCTGGCTGAGGTGCGTGTGGAGCCCGCGCTGGCCATGATCACGCACGCCACGGCGAACCACTGCCACACGGTCAGCAACTCTCCCAGCAGCACCAGGCCCACGAGCGCCGCGACGGCCGGCTGCAAGCTCATCAGCACACCGAACACCCGCGGAGGCATGCGGCGCAGGGCGCTCAGCTCCAGCGTGTACGGAACGACCGAGGACAGCACGCCGACCACCAGGCCGAACAGCAGCAGGCGCCAGTCCAGCAGGGCCGTACCGCCCTCGACGACTCCCATCGGAGCGATGACCACCACGCCGACCACGCTGGCGATCGCCAGCCCGGACGCGCCGCTGAAGCGCTGGCCCGTCGCCGCGCTGAGCATGATGTACCCCGCCCACGCGACCGCCGCCAACACCGCGAACACGATGCCCAGCGGATCCATCGACCCCGACTCCAGTCCCAGCGCGACCACACCCAGTCCGGCCATGCCCGCCCACAGCAGGTCGATCCGTCGCCGCGAGCCCAGGACCGCGATGGCCAGCGGCCCCAGGTACTCGATGGTGACCGCGATCCCCAGCGGGATCCGTGCGAACGCCTGGTAGATGAGGAAGTTCATCATCGCCAGCGCGATGCCGTAGCCGGCCACCACCAGCCAGTCGGTGCGCGAGCGCGCGCGGAGTACCGGTCGCGCCACCAGGACCAGGAGCACCGCCGAGGTCAGCAGCCGCAGCCACACGACCGCTGCCGGGGGAAGCGCCTCGAACAGGTTCTTGGCCACCCCCGCGCCGGTTTGCACCGAGACGATGCCCACCAGCACCAGCCAGGCCGAAGGCACCGCTTCCGCCGCGCGTTGCAGGGAGAAGGGTGCCTGGGCGCGCTCCGGGGTGTCCATGGGAAATCATCCTATGTTTTCGGACGTCCTCTCCGCACGCCCGCTCCCGTCGGCCGGTACGGCCCGTTCACCCCGACCGCCCTCACCGGGTTTCCTGGCGAGGACCGCGGCCAGCAGCAGAACCCAGGCCACCGTAGTCACTCCGGGCTGCACCAGCGTCATGATCAGCCCGTACACCGTTCGTTCCGCCTGGTCGGTGAGGATCTGCAACCCGAGCCACAGATACGGCAGCGCCGCGGCGACCAGGTTCGTCACCAGCCCGGCCCACACCAGCCCCGACCGCGCGGGCCGCCGCCACACCAGCAGAGCGCCGCCCAGGGCGAGCAGGAACAGGGGCGGCCCGAGGTGCCGGACCGCCATGAACCAGGGAACTCCGATCGCTTCCATGGCCGGGACCCTATCGAGTTCGCCGCGGACAGCGGAGGGTGAACATGCGTGAAACAGGCCAAGTGGTGTGAAATGGTCCGGGGACATGGACGTCCCCGGCCCCGCCCCGCAGCCCGCTGGAGTCCCTCACATGTCCCGACGCCGTGCCCGCGCCCACGAATGGTACGTACCACACTGGCCCCTCGTCGCCGGAGCCCTGGCGTTGCTTCTGGTCGTATCCATCGGCGGCTACACCGTGGGCCTGCTCACGGCTGACGGTGCCGCCCCCGAGGAGGCGGACATGAACACGGTCTCGGGTATCCTCGCCCAGCCTCCGGGTGCCCCGGAGGAGGACGAGCAGGCCGAGGAGACCGAGGAGGAAGAGGAAGAGGAGGAGGTCGTCCATCCGGCGGGGCTGGACCCCGAGCTCGTCTACGCCCTACAGAACGTGCACGGCGACCGTGTCATCGACGTCGTCGACAAATCCACCGCCAACGGCGCCCCCGTCCACCTCTGGGACCGCCACGACGAGCCGAACCAGCAGTGGCGGTTCGTCCCCGTGGAGGAGGGCTTCTACGAGATCGAGGGCATCGGTAGCAGCAAGGTCCTGGAGATCCCGGCCGATTCCGCCGCCCAGCCGGGCGCGGCGCTGCTCACCCGCACCGGATCGCCCAACCAGCACTGGACGGTGATCGAGGTCGGCCCGGGCGTGGTACGCCTGGTCAACCGCGCCACCGGCCAGGCCCTGGAGGGACAGGGCGGCGCACCGGACAACGGCACCCTGGTCGCCCAGGCACCCGACGGAGGGCACGCCCACCAACAGTGGCGCCTGCTGCCCGTGGGCTGAACCGGCTGTGGGCCGCTCCGCCGCGGGCGCCTTCGGGGTCAGCCGACCAGCAAAGAGCGCACGGTCTTCCAGCACGCCTCGTCGGCGGCGTTGAGCAGCCCGACGGCGTCGTCTCCGGGGCGGTACACGCTTCCGTCCGGACGCAGGGACACCCCGCCCGCCTCGGCCAGCATCAGGGAACCGGGGGCGTGGTCCCAGGGCAGGGTTCGGTGGAACAGCACGAAGTCCAGCTCGCCCTCGAAGAGGCGGGGGTAGTCCACCCCGGCACAGTGCGCTCCCGGCCCGACCGCGGCGAACCGGGGCGCTGTCTCCTCCGCGCGCCGGCGCGCGGAGGGACCGAGGAAACGGGTCAGCACGGCGCCGCGCATGTCGGCCGGGGATACGGGGGCCGGGGGCCGGCGCACACGCGTCCCGTCCCGCCAGGTGCCCGAGCCCCGTTCCGCGACGTAGACGCGCTTCGCGCAGGGTTGCACGATCCACGCGGCGACGGTCTCGCCCCCGCGTACCAGGGCCGCCATCACCGCGTACTCGGGGCGGCCGTTCACGAAGTTCCTCGTGCCGTCCAGCGGGTCGACCAGCCAGGCCGTGGGCTCCTTGTTCAGTGCGCGCAGTAGCGCGGGATCGGCCGAGGCGGCCTCCTCGCCCACCACCGGCGCGTCGACGATCGCGCGGAGCCGGTCGGTGATGAGTTCCTCGGCCTCGCGGTCGGCCACGGTGACGATCTCCCCGGGCGACTTCTCCACGACCTGGCCCTCGGACAGGGCCCGGAAGCGGGGGAGGACCACCTCTTCCACCGCCTCGTGGAGGATGGCGGTCACCGCGTCGACGTCGAACATGGTCTGATGCTAGAACCTGATCCGCGGGGCGGAGCCGGGCGGGGGCCTACTCCCAGCGGAAGAGGCGGCTGGCCAGGAACCCGCTGACGGCGGCCCACACGGCCAGCACCGCGAACGTGCCCGGTCCCGGAAGGGAGCCCCCGATCAGGACCGTCCGCAGTCCCGAGCTGAGCGCGGTGATCGGCAGCGCCGTCACCGCTTGCTCCAAGGGCCCGGGGAAGCTGCTGGTCGGGAACAGTACCCCGCCCAGGCCCAGCATCAGCACGTACACCAGGTTGGCTCCGGCCAGGGTCGCCTCGGCGCGTAGCGTGCCGGCCATCAGCAGGGCCAGCGAACTGAACGCGGCGGTCGCCAACAGCACCAGCGCGGCCACCGCCAGCACGCCCGTCGGCGCCAGCGAGGGCGACCAGCCCAGCGCCAGCGCCACCGTGCACAGCACCACCGCCTGGATCACCTGCACGCCGAGCACGGCCAGGGTCTTGGCGGCCAACAGCCCGAAGCGGGACAACGGGGTCGCCCCCAGCCGCTTGAGCACCCCGTAGCGGCGCTCGAAGCCGGTGCCGATGGCCAGGCCCGTGAACGACGTGGACATCACCGCCAGCGCCAGCACTCCGGGGGTGAGCGCGTCCACCCTCGCGCCCTCGCCCACGTCCAGCACCGGGGTGAGGCTGAACCCCACCAACAGCAGCACCGGGATCACCATGGTCAGCAGGAACTGCTCGCCGTGGCGCAGCATCACCCGCAGCTCCATGCCGGTCTGCGAGGCGACCATCCGCCACATCGGGGCGGCCCCGGGCGCGGGGGCGAACAGCGCTGCGTCGTCGTCTCCGGGCACGGCGGCGGCCCGGACGGATGCGGTGGAGGGGTGCTCGGTCATTGGTTGCGCAGTTCCCGGCCGGTGAGTTCAAGGAAGACGTCCTCGAGGGTACGCCTTCGTACGCGCAGGTCCTCGGCCAGTACCCCGGCCGAGGCGCACCAGGCGGTGACCGTGGCCAGGAACTCCGGGCCGAGCGCGTCAGGGTCGTCGGTGGTGACCGTGTACTCGCGGCGGCCGTCGGCGGTGTCCTGCGAGGCGATCCGGCTGCCTCCGGGCAGGGCGGCCTCCAGTTGCCCGGTGTCCACGGGCGCGTTCGTGGAGAAGTACACCTCACGGCGGTCCCCGGTCAGCTCGGCCGGGGTTCCCTCGGCGGCCACGGCGCCGCGATCGATGACGACGACATGGTCGGCCAGCCGCTCGGCCTCCTCCATGTAGTGCGTGGTCAGGATCACCGCCACGCCCGCCCTGCGCAGGGCCGCCACCAGGTCCCAGGTGGCCATGCGCGCCTGTGGGTCCAACCCCGCGGTCGGCTCGTCCAGGAAGACCAGTTCGGGGCGCCCGACCACGGCGCAGGCCAGCGACAGGCGCTGCTGCTGGCCGCCGGACAGGCGGCGGAACGGTGTGGCGGCCACGGAGGTCAGGCCGAGCCGTTCCAGCAGCAGGCCGGGCTCGATCGGCTGTGCGTGGAAGGAGGCCATCAGCCGCAGCCACTCGGCGGCGCGGGCACCGGTGGGCACCCCGCCGGACTGGGGCATCACTCCCACGCGGGGCTTGAGGGCGGCGGCGTCGGCGACGGGGTCCAGGCCCAGCACCCGTACCCGCCCGCCGTCGGCGCGGCGGAAACCCTCGCAGATCTCGATGGTGCTGGTCTTGCCCGCGCCGTTGGGCCCGAGCAGCGCCGTCACCGCGCCCCGGCGCGCGCTGAAGGTGAGGCCGGTGACTGCGGTGGTGGCGCCGTAGCGCTTGACCAGGTCGACGACCTCGACCGCGGCTGTGTCCATGAGCCCTGAGTCTACGTGCGGCCCGGCGGGGCGGCTCACCGCCCCGGGGACGGTGTGGTCGGACCGGGGGCACGAGGAGCGCTGTCTGTCTGTATCGCGGGATCGCTGTTTCAGCATGTGGTTATCCGGAATGCTCCGGCCCCCGTCCGGGGTTGTGTCCGGTGTACTCCACATGCGTGAAACCACTGTTAGGCAAGGCTGCCCTTCGTGAGAAAAGGCATGAGACAGGGTTTGCCTAGGTGGACTTATTTACGCCACACTGATGTTGTCAAAAGAAAGAGCCGCGTTCGAGAGGGGAGGGGAAGTCTGTGTCTGAAGCATCCAGTGTGTCCCGTCCTCTGATCGGGTCGGACCGCGGGGCCGAGACCGGCACCCGCGCCCGGGTCGCGCGGCTCATCCTGGAGAAGGGCCCGATCACCGCGTCCTCCCTGGGGGAGCGCCTCGGGCTCACTCCGGCGGCCATCCGCCGCCACCTCGACAACCTGACCAGCGAGGGCATGGTCGAGGCCCGTGACGCACGGCCCCACGGCGGGCGCCGCCGCAGGGGCCGTCCTGCGCGAGTCTTCGCCATCACCGAGGCCGGACGCGACGCCTTCGTCCACGCCTATGACGACCTCGCCACCAGCGCGCTCCGTTTCCTGGCCGAGACGGCGGGGCCCGGGGCCGTTGGCGAGTTCGCCCGCAGTCAGGTCGGCGACCTGGAGCGGCGCTACAAGCCCATGCTGGACGCGGTTCCCGCAGAACAACGCGTCCGGTTGCTGGCCGAAGCGCTCTCCAACGACGGCTACGCCGCTACCGCGGGCCAGGCGCCCGCACCCGGGGGCGGCGACCAGCTGTGCCAGCACCACTGCCCCGTCGCGCACGTGGCCGCCGAGTTCCCGCAGCTCTGTGAGGCCGAGATCGAGGCCTTCGCGCGGCTTCTGGGCACCCCTGTGCGCAGATTGGCCACCATCGCTCACGGCGACGGTGTGTGCACCACGCACGTAACCCCGCGGGGAGACGTGGCGAGCGGGGAGAACGGCACCCCCGCGTCCAAGGCCATCCGCCAGGTGGCGGACGGCTCAGTTCAACACCAGGACGTGTGAGTCCAGGAGGAGTCCGCGCATGACGTCTATCGCGCATCCCGAGCTCGAAGGGCTCGGAAATTACGAGTACGGCTGGGCCGACTCGGACGTGGCCGGAGCCTCGGCCCGACGCGGTCTGAACGAAGAGGTCGTTCGCGACATCTCTTCCAAGAAGGACGAGCCGGAGTGGATGACCAAACTCCGCCTCAAGTCCCTGAGGCTCTTTGACAAGAAGCCCATGCCCGACTGGGGCGCGGACCTGTCCAGGATCGACTTCGACAACATCAAGTACTTCGTGCGGTCCACGGAGAAGCAGGCCACCTCCTGGGAGGAACTGCCCGAGGACATCAAGAAGACCTATGACAAGCTGGGCATCCCCGAGGCGGAGAAGCAGCGTCTGGTCGCCGGTGTCGCCGCGCAGTACGAGTCCGAGGTCGTTTACCACCAGATCCGAGAGGACCTGGAGGAGCAGGGCGTCCTCTTCCTGGACACCGACACGGCGCTCAAGGAGTACCCGGAGGTCTTCGAGGAGTACTTCGGATCGGTGATCCCGCCCGGCGACAACAAGTTCGCCGCGCTCAACACCTCCGTGTGGAGCGGCGGGTCGTTCATCTACGTGCCCAAGAACGTGCACGTGGAGATCCCGTTGCAGGCCTACTTCCGGATCAACACCGAGAACATGGGCCAGTTCGAGCGGACCCTGATCATCGTCGACGAGGGCGCCTACGTCCACTACGTCGAGGGTTGCACCGCGCCGATCTACAAGTCGGACTCGCTGCACTCGGCGGTCGTCGAGATCATCGTCAAGAAGAACGCCCGCTGCCGTTACACGACCATCCAGAACTGGTCGAACAACGTCTTCAACCTGGTCACCAAGCGCGCCGTCGCCGAAGAGGGCGCCACCATGGAGTGGATCGACGGCAACATCGGTTCCCAGGTCACCATGAAGTACCCGGCCGTGTACCTGATGGGCGAGCACGCCAAGGGCGAGACCCTGTCCATCGCCTTCTCGGGCGAGGGCCAGCACCAGGACACCGGGTCCAAGATGGTGCACTGCGCGCCCAACACCTCCTCCAACATCGTCTCCAAGTCGGTGGCACGCGGTGGGGGCCGAGCCTCCTACCGGGGGCTGGTGCAGGTGCAGGAGGGCGCTGACCACGCCAAGTCCTCCGTCAAGTGCGACGCGCTGCTGATCGACACCATCAGTCGCTCGGACACCTACCCCTACAACGACCTGCGCGAGGACGACGCCGAGCTCGCGCACGAGGCGACCGTCTCCAAGGTCAGCGAGGACCAGCTCTTCTACCTGATGAGCCGGGGCATGGACGAGGACGAGGCCATGGCCATGATCGTGCGCGGGTTCGTCGAGCCCATCGCGCGCGAGCTGCCCATGGAGTACGCGCTTGAGCTGAACCGGCTGATCGAACTTCAGATGGAAGGAGCGGTTGGTTAAGTTGACCAGCCCGAGCATCGAACCCAAGGCCCACAGCCACGGCCTCGGGGAAATCCCGTTCTCCAAGTTGGCCACCCACGGGTCCTTCGACGTGAACGACTTCCCGATCCCGAACGGCCGTGAGGAGGAGTGGCGCTTCACGCCGCTGCGCCGCCTCAAGGGTCTGCATGACGGTAGCGCCGTCGCCGACGGCACGGACAAGATCGACGTTGACGCCCCTGAGGGCGTCACCGTCGAGACGGTCGGCCGCGACGACGCCCGTATCGGCACCGCCGGCTTCCCCGCCGACCGCGTGACCGCCCAGGCCCACAGCTCCTTCGAGCAGGCCACGGTCATCACGGTCGCGCAGGACGCGGTCCCGGAGCGCCCGGTCGTCGTCGACCGGAAGGCCCAGGGCGGTACCCGCTACGCCCAGTTCGTCATCGACGTCAAGCCGCTGGCCGAGGTGGTCGTCGTCCTCAACCAGACCGGTACGGGTGTGCGCGCCGGCAGCGTGGACGTCCACGTCGGCGAGGGCGCGCGCGTGACCCTGGTCAGCCTTCAGGACTGGGACAACGACGCCGTCGACGTCTCCCAGCACAACGCCCAGGTCGCCAAGGACGCCACGTTCAAGTCGATCGTGATCACACTGGGCGGCGACCTGGTCCGGCTCTCCCCGAAGGTGGCCTACAAGGGGCGCGGCGCCAACGCCGAGCTGCACGGCCTGTACTTCACCGGGGACGGCCAGCACCACGAGCACCGCTCGCTCATCGACCACAACATCTCCAACACCCGTTCGCGGGTGGAGTACAAGGGTGCGCTGAGCGGCAAGGGCGCCCACGGTGTGTGGATCGGTGACGTGATCATCGGCGAGGGCACCACCGGTACCGACTCCTACGAGCACAACCGCAACCTCCAGCTCACCGACGACACCCGCGTGGACTCGGTGCCCAACCTGGAGATCTTCACCGGTGAGGTGGAGGGCGCCGGGCACGCCGCCGCCAGCGGCCGCCTCGACGACATCCACCTGTTCTACCTGCGCTCCCGGGGCATCCCGGAGGACGAGGCCCGTCGCCTGGTCATCCGCGGCTACTTCCTGGAGCTCATCGCCCGGATCCCGGTCGAGGAGCTGCGTGAGGAGATCATGGCCAAGGTCGAGCGCAAGCTGGCCGAGCATGAGTGAGTCCGGTCGCTGGGTGAAGGTCGCCGCACTCGACGAGATCCCCGAGGAGGGGGTCCTCGGAATCGAGACCGACGACGAGACACCCATCGCCCTTGTCCGCAGCGAGGGCGAGGTCTACGCAGTGCGGGACGTGTGCTCGCACGCAGAGGTCCGCCTGTCGGAGGGCGAGGTCGAGGACGGCACCATCGAGTGCTGGCTGCACGGCTCGTGCTTCGACCTGGGCTCGGGGGCGCCGATCAACCCGCCCGCGACCCAGCCGGTCCCCACCTACGACGTGAAGATCGACGGCGACGACGTGCTCGTCTCGTTGGATGAGAAGAATTCCTGAGGCTGAAATGACGAAGTTTGAAATCCGCGGTCTGCGCGCCGACGTCCTCATCGGTGAGGACGAGCGGCAGGAGATCCTCAAGGGCGTTGACCTGACCATCAACTCCGGTGAGACCCACGCCATCATGGGCCCCAACGGCTCGGGCAAGTCCACCCTCGCCTACGCGATCGCGGGCCACCCGCGCTACGAGATCACCGAGGGCGAGGTCCTGGTCGACGGCGAGAACATCCTGGAGATGAGCGTCGACGAGCGTGCCCGCGCCGGAGTGTTCCTGGCGATGCAGTACCCGGTCGAGGTTCCGGGCGTGTCCATGTCCAACTTCCTGCGCAGCTCGGTCACCGCGGTGCGCGGCGAGGCCCCCAAGCTCCGCCAGTTCTCCAAGGAGCTGCAGGGCACGATGAAGGACCTGGCCATCGACTCGGCCTTCGCCGCCCGTGGCGTCAACGAGGGTTTCTCCGGCGGTGAGAAGAAGCGCCACGAGATCCTCCAGCTGGAGCTGCTCAAGCCCAGGGTCGCCATCCTGGACGAGACCGACTCCGGTCTGGACGTCGACGCGCTCAAGATCGTCTCCCAGGGCGTCAACCGGGCCAAGGAGAGCGGCGAGATGGGCGTCATGCTCATTACCCACTACACCCGAATCCTCAACTACGTGAAGCCCGACTTCGTGCACGTCTTCGCGCAGGGCCGTATCGCCGAGTCCGGCGGTGCTGAGCTGGCCGACGTGCTGGAGGCCGACGGCTACGAGCGTTTCGCGAAGGCGGGCGCGTAACCCATGACCACAGTCCGCGAGTTCGGCCGGGCCGGGACGGGCCCGCTTGACGTCGGGGCGATCCGGGAGGACTTTCCGATCCTCTCCCGGACCGTTCGCGACGGACGGCCTTTGGTGTACCTGGATTCCGGGGCCACCTCACAGAAACCCCGTCAGGTGCTCGACGCCGAGCGTGAGTTCTACGAACGCCACAACGCGGCGGTGCACCGCGGCGCGCACCAGCTCGCGGAGGAGGCGACCGACGCCTACGAGGAGGCTCGGGAGACCATCGCCCGGTTCATCGGGGCCGACGCCGGAGAGGTGGTGTTCACCAAGAACGCCACCGAGGGCGTCAACCTGGTGACCTACGCGCTGAGCAACTCCGCGACGGCCGACAAGGAGCTGCGTCGCTTCCAGGTCGGACCCGGCGACGAGGTCGTGGTGACCGAGATGGAGCACCACGCCAACCTGGTGCCCTGGCAGCAGCTGTGCCAGCGCACCGGTGCGACGCTGCGCTGGTTCCCGGTGACCGAGGAGGGCCGTCTGGACCTCTCCGACATCGGGGACCTGGTCAACGAGCGCACCAAGGTGGTGGCGTTCACCCACCAGTCCAACGTGCTGGGCACCGTGAACCCGGTCAGGCCCCTGGTCGACCGGGCCCGCGAGGTCGGCGCGCTGACGGTGCTGGACGCCTGCCAGTCGGTTCCGCACATGCCGGTCGATGTGGCCGAGCTGGGGGTGGACTTCCTGGTCTTCTCCGGGCACAAGATGCTCGGTCCCAACGGGATCGGCGTGCTGTGGGGGCGCCGGGAATTGTTGGAGGCCATCCCGCCGTTCATCACTGGCGGCTCCATGATCGGCGTGGTCCACATGGAGTACTCCACGTGGGCCGAGCCGCCCCAGCGCTTCGAGGCCGGTGTGCCGATGGCCCCCCAGGCCGTCGGCCTGGCCGCGGCCTGCGACTACCTGTCCAAGGTGGGCATGGGCCGGGTGGCCGAGCACGAGCACGCGCTCACCGAGTACGCGCTCGAGCGGGTCAGCGCCGTCGAGGGTGTGCGGATCGTCGGTCCGACCGAGGCGGTGGACCGCGGAGGCGCGGTGTCCTTCGTCGTGGACGACATCCATCCGCACGACCTGGGACAGGTGCTTGACGACTGCGGCGTGGAGGTCCGCGTGGGCCACCACTGCGCCTGGCCGCTGCACCGCAAGCTGGGTATCGTCGCGACCACGCGCGCGTCCTTCTACCTCTACAACACGATGGAGGACGTGGACGCGCTCGTGGAGGCCATCAGGGCCGCGCAGAAGTTCTTCGGAACGGCCCCAGAGCGAGGAACAGCCTGACCATGCAGTTGGACGCTATGTACCAGGAGATCATCCTGGACCACTACCGGAATCCGCACCACAAGGGCCTGCGGGATCCGCACAACGCGGAGGCGCACCACATCAATCCCACCTGCGGGGACGAGGTGACGCTCCGGGTGGCCCTGACCCCTGCCGAGGGTGCCGACGCGCTCGACGACAAGGCCGTGATCAGCGACGTCTCCTACGACGGGATGGGCTGTTCGATCAGTCAGGCCAGCACTTCGGTGCTGACCGACCTGCTCATCGGCCGGACCGTCGCCGAGGGCATGACGACCCTGGACGCCTTCACCGAGTTGATGCATTCCAAGGGCAAGGGCGAGCCTGACGAGGACGTACTGGAGGACGCGGTGGCGTTCGTCGGAGTGTCCAAGTACCCCGCGCGGATCAAGTGCGCCCTACTGGGGTGGATGGCCTGGAAGGACGCGGTGTCGCAGACCCTGGAGAAGGAAACCGTCTGATGAGCGAGAACGAGACGACAACGACCGAGGTCGCCGAGAGCGCGCCCCTCTCCCCGGAGGCGGAGGCGCTGGCCGAGGAGATCGGCGAGGCGCTCAAGGACGTGATCGACCCCGAGCTGGGCGTGAACGTCGTTGACCTGGGCCTGCTGTACGGGGTGAACGCCGACGACAAGACCATCACGCTGGACATGACCCTGACCAGCGCGGCGTGCCCCCTGACCGACGTCATCGAGGACCAGGCCACCAGCGCCCTGGACGAGTTCGAGCGCGACGTCAAGATCAACTGGGTCTGGATGCCGCCGTGGGGTCCGGACAAGATCACCGAGGACGGGCGCGACCAGCTGCGCATGCTGGGCTTCAACGTCTGACGTGGTACGCACACGTGAGCGGGCCGGGACCTTTGGGGGTCCCGGCCCGCCCGTGTGAGTGGGTGCGTTCACACGGGCGGGCCACCGCTCTCCCCGCGTGCCGTTGGAGCGGCGCAGTGTGAGGCGGGCGGACTCGTTGCCCAGCCGGGGCCCCTGCACGCTTTACCCAAACCTCCTTCGGCGGGTCGCCGCTTCAGGCTTCCCCGACCCCCTGAGGAGGGCCGCCGCTGCACGCTCTACGGGGGCACGGGCACACGTGCGGGTGAGTGGCCGGCGTCACCGGGCCCGTTGCGTGACCACCACGCACGTGAGGACCACGACCGCGGTGAGCGGGGCCGAGGCGGACAGGAGTTCGCCGAGCAGGAGTACCGCCCACACCAGGGTCAGCAGGGGCTGGGCCAATTGCAGCTGGCTGGCGCGCACCACGCCGATCAGCCCCATGCCGCGATACCAGGCCACGAACCCGCCGAACTGGCTCACCATGGCCAGGTAGGCCAGCCCCGTCAGCGCCGTCGGTGTCACGTGGACGGGCTCCAGGGTGAGCGCGATGGCCGACAGGGGGACTGTCAGCGGCAGCGACAGCACCAACGCCCAGGAGATCACCTGCCAGCCTGGCATGCCTCCCGCGAGCCGCCCGCCCTCGGCGTAACCCGCGGCCGCTCCGACCAGCGCCGCGAACAGGTATAGATCGCCCATACCGGGCACGCCGTCGGCCCGCACGAGGGTGAACGTGAGGACGGTGACGGCGCCGGTGACCGCCGCCGCCCAGAACAGGGGGGAATGGCGCGTGTCCGTGCGTATGGAGGAGTAGGCGGCCGTGGCCAGCGGCAGGGCGCCGACCACCACGGCAGCGTTCCCGGCGGACGTCGTCCGCAGGGCCAGCGCGGTGAACAGCGGGAAGGCGATGACGCACCCGGACGCCACCACGAGCAGCGCGAGGATCCGGTGGCGGCCGGGGAGGGGTGTCCGAGCCGCGCGCAGGCACCCTGCGGCGACCAGTCCGGCCAGGGAGCAGCGCAGGGCCGTTGACGCCCAGGGGCCGAAGCCGTCGAGGGACCACAGGGTCGCGGGGAAGGTGAAGGAGAAGGCCAGGACGCCCAGCGCGGCCCACAGGGCTCCGCTGCGTACCGCTACCCGATTCATGTCAGTAGCGCTATTCTGTACTCTCATGAAAAATAGTAGCAGTACCACTGATCTACGCGATCGGCTGCGTCTGGCGTTCGACCGTTACCCGCCTGGTGAGAAGCTTCCCTCCAGTCGAGCTTTGGTGGAGCAGTACGGGGTGAGCCCGGTGACGGTCTCCAGTGCTATCGCCCAGCTCGCCGCCGAGGGCTTCCTCGTCACCCGGCCCGGCTCCGGATCCTTTCGGGCCCAGCACCGACGGCCGGCGCGCGGACCCGAGGACACCTCCTGGCAGGAGGTCGCCCTGAGCGCCGAACCGGCCGCCTCGCCGGGGGAGGGCCTGCCCCGCTCAGTCGACGACACCGGAGTCCTGGCCACACTCTCCGAGACCCCGCCGGGTGTGATCAGCTTCCATGGCGGCTACCTGCACGCCTCACTCCGTCCCGAACGCGCGCTCACCAAAGCCCTGGCGGGTGCGGCCCGCCGCCCGGGCGTATGGGCGCAGCCGCCGATCGAAGGCCTGGAGGAGCTGCGCGGCTGGTTCGCCCGTGAGATCGCCGGCCCCTCCGGCCCCCTGGACGCCGCCGACGTCCTGGTCACCGGCGGGGGACAGAGCTCTTTGACCACCGCTCTGCGCGCCCTGGCGCCGCCCGGATCCTCCGTCCTGGTGGAGTCGCCCACCTACCCTGGCCTGCTTGCCGTGGCCCGTGCATGCGGGATGCGTCCGGTCCCTGTCCCCGTCGACGCGGACGGACTGCGCACCGACCTGCTGGAGGACGCCTTCACCGCCACCGGCGCCCGACTGCTCCTGTGTCAGCCGCTTTTCCACAACCCCACCGGGGCCGTGCTCGCTCCGCACCGGCGCGCTGAGGTCCTGCGTATCGCCCGCGCCGCGAGCGCGTTCGTCGTGGAGGACGACTTCGCCCGACGCCTCGCCCACACGGACTCCGCGCCGCTGCCGCCCACCCTGGCTTCGGAGGATGAGCACGGCACCGTCGTGCACGTGTGCTCGCTGACCAAGGCCACCTCGCCCAGCCTGCGGGTGGGGGCGCTCGCCGCCCGGGGGCCGGTTCTGCGCCGCCTGCGCGCCATCCAGGTGGTGGACAGCTTCTTCGTCCCGCGCCCGCTTCAGGAGGCCACACTGGAGCTCGTGGCCTCCCCGGCCTGGCCCCGGCACCTGCGTGCCGTGGTCGCGGGCCTGACCGAGCGGCGCGTCGCCATGACCGACGCCCTGGTACGCGAACTTCCCCGTCTGGAGCAGCCCGTCTCCCGACGCGGCGGCTACCACCTGTGGTTGCGCCTACCCGAGGGGACCGACGAGTCGGAGACCGTGGCGGCGGCCCTGCGCGAAGGCGTGGCCGTGGCCCCGGGACGGGCCTACTTCCCCGCCGAGCCGCCCGCGCGGTACCTGCGGCTCGGCTTCGCCGGAACCTCCGGCACCCAGGAGGTGGTCCAGGGGGTGCGGCGCCTGGCCCGCGCCCTGGGGCGCGGTGGCGGGTCTCAGACGGGGTCGGCCATGAGATGAACGGGGGAGGCGGTTCCTCTGTGGCGGACGTCGTCAGTGGGTGGCGAACAGCCCCGCGCGCAGCTCCGCGGCGATGTCGTTGTCCCCGCGAAGGGCCAGCAGGTCGACCAGCGCCTGCGGGTCCGCGAAAGCCTCGTCGTCGTTGTCGGTGATGCGTCGGGAGAGGACCTTCAGGGCCTCGTCCGTGGAGGTGGGAGCGGTGTACCCGCTCAAGTGCAGGGCCCGGGCGGCGGGAGGGTGGCTGCTCAGGTCGGTGGCGGGCAGTTTGCGCGCGTCCAGGCGGTCACCGGCCACCGTGATGAACATGCGGTCGCCGGGCTGGGCGGCCTGGCGGCGCAGCAGGGGGCGCAGGGAGTCGAACGCGGGCTGGTCGCGCCAGACCAGCACCAGCAGGTCGGCCCCCGGCGCGGTCAGGCACAGCAGGCGCCCGGGTTGCAGGCCCAGGTGAGTGGCGTAGCCGGTGGGGACGGCCACGGGGGCGCCGTTGAGGTGGTCGGCGGTGATGTCGACGCGGTGCCACCATCGCCCGTCCGGGGCGCGGAAGCAGCGGGCCGCCATGGCGGGGCCACTCGCGCCGGGCTGGGAGGGGGGAGCGGCGGGCGGGGCCGGAGTCACCGGAGGGGCACCGTGGGCCTGTCCGGGCGTCGGACCGAGCGGCACGACGCGGTGCGGGTCCAGGACGGCGGTGCCCTGGTCGTGCACGGGTCTTTGCTGGTGGTCGGGCGCTGACTCGTTCGAGGACGGCTGCCCGTCCAGGCGGCGCCGTATCGGCAGCCCGTTTTCGGTGGTGGCCCCGGACTCCTCCGTGGCGGTGTGGCCGGCGTGGCCCGTGGGCACCTCCATGGGCACCGACGGGTCCACGAACACGTGCCCGTCCTTCAGGCTCACCCCGGGGGTACTCAGCAGCCAGGCGCGCAGTTCCTGCTGGCGGATGCCGATGCGGCCCAGCCGGATGGCGGCCTCGGTCATGCTGGGCGTGTCACCCAGCATCTCGCGGGTCTGCCAGCGCAACCGGTTGGGATCGTCGGCGATCAGCCAGCCGTTGTGCATACGCCGGTCGGTGAACAGGGTGATGATCACCCGCCACAGGGGCGTGTGCAGAGTGGGCACGTCCACCGGGTGGTCGGGGTGGGCGCTGATCAGCCGGTCGATGGTGGTCGCCGAGCCCAGCTGCTCGGACAGCTCGCGCATGTGCTTGGTGACCGCCGCGCCCTCGGGCGCGTTGAGCCAGCGCAGCAGGCGCTCCTCGACCTTGCGCTGGGCGGCGCGGATCTCGGTGACGTCCACCGAGATCTGCTCCGAGAGCACGCGGATACTGATGGGGTCGGTGGCGAACAGGCGTTCGGCGGCGACCGTGCGTTCCAGCTCGGGCCAGGAGCGGAACATTTCCTCCAGCAGGTCCACCAGCGGGTGCTGGCCCAGCGCCGGAGCGGGTGGCCGCTCCTCCACGTGGTCAGCGCGCATCGCCTTGGGCGGGCCGAAGCTGGGGCGTCGCAGAGTACGCCCGGGGCCCAGAAGGGAACTGCGGAACTGTGAGCGTAGATCGCCCACACCACCGCCCTGAGCGCCGTCGCCGCCCACCGCCTCGGAGCTCAGGGCGGAGCTGGGGATCATCGCGGCGGAGCTGACCATGGCGGTGGACGCCACCGCCTGATCGTCGGCCGAGGTGCCGGGATCCTGCTCCTCGGCGCGCCGGGCGCGCAAGGCCCTCAAGGTGCGGATCGCGCGGGTCGC
The DNA here is from genome assembly GCF_056312425.1 of Nocardiopsis sp. TRM 82005. Lineage (NCBI taxonomy): Bacteria > Bacillati > Actinomycetota > Actinomycetes > Streptosporangiales > Nocardiopsidaceae > Nocardiopsis > Nocardiopsis sp. TRM 82005. The sequence continues at coordinate 24,205 of NZ_JBWDTQ010000026.1, read as the reverse complement.
CGGTGTCTGCGGCGGCGTCGGGCCGGTCCCGGCGTCTTCGGGGGCCTCCGTCTCACGGACGGCGCCCGTGGCGGCGTTGAGGTAGTCCAACGCGTTGCGCACGTGTTCGGGAGCCGATTCGGGCAGCCAGTGGGCGATGGTGCGTACGGCTTCCATCATCAGGGCGGGGGAGGGGGTGGGTCCCGCGGGTAGCTCGCAGCAGGGCTGTAGCGCGCGCCAGGCCACCGTGCTCACCACGTCCATGGCGCAGCAGCCGGAGAGCTGCCACTCGCCGATCTCCTCGGGGCTGGCGTGGATGAGGCGCTCCCAGTCACCGGCGGTGGCGGTGACCGCACCGCGGACGGGCTCGGAGAGGTCGGAGCAGTCCGTCGGCTGGGTGCGCAGACTCGGCAGGAACTCGGCCAGGGGGATGTGCGCCCAATGCTCCAGTGCCAGGCGGGCGATGCCGTGGGCGAGCCAGGGCGGGCCCGCGATGTCCAGGACCCGCGCGACCGGCAGCGAGTGCCACCATCCGTCGATCAGGCGGTCGTGGTGGAGCAGGGGTGCCACATCCGGCGACCGCGACCACCGCAGAGCGGGCGCGAGGTCGACGAGGCAGATCGGAGAGACGGCGTTCATCCGCTGGGGACCTCGACCTCCTGGTGTCTGCACGTGAATTGGGGAGGAACCGCACGGGCCTTCGGTTCGATGCTCCACAGTACGCGCCCCTCACCCGAGTGGGATCCGGACGGGAAACCGGTCCGGTGTTGCCGTGGGTGGGCACGGCGAGCCAGGGGACAGGGGTGCCGTGAGCACTTCTTCGAGATCGTACGTGCCTGTGGGCCACATGGGTACCCCCAGGCAGGCCCGGTCTGCGGTGCCCGCCGCGCGACCACGGTGCGCGGCAACCGCGACGAGGGAGTCCCACGTCCTTGACCCGCGCGATTGTGTGACCTAGATCACATCTGGCTTCGGGCTCATTTCGGACCTACCGGTCGTTGGTATTCACGTTCCCCTTACATCCGTGCCCTCTCCGAGCAATACGCGCGTGTCGCGTGCCGCGCAGGATGGGGCTGACGCCGGAGTGCGCTGGCACACCGGCGCAGGCGGGCTGTCACCGGCGGTGGGTATGCTGGACGGGCACTGTCCTCGCCCGAGCGACCTTCGGCCGGGCGGCCGCCCGGCGGCCGACAGGGGTTGACGGTGTTCGGACACGGGTTGGTGGCCGGACCGCAGCCCGATACCAGGAGCCGTACCCGCGCGCCCCCGGCGCTGCTCAGGTGTGGGACGGTCGAGCCGGATGATTGGTTGATGTGACAGACCTCGAGACGAATCCCCCAGCGGCCGCTCACCTGGACAGACCGGACGCCATCCGGTCCTATGTGGCGATCGGCGACAGCATCACCGAGGGGATGGAAGACGACAGCGGTCCCAACGGTGAGTACCGGGGCTTCGCCGACCGCCTCGCGGAGCACTTGGGTACGGTCACCCCCGACTTCCGCTACGCCAACCTGGGCGTGCGCGGGCGGCGGATGCGGCACATCTTCGGCGAGCAGCTCGACCAGGCGCTCGGGTGGAAGCCCGACCTGGTCACCGTCCTGGCGGGAGGCAACGACGTCCTGCGTCCGGGCAACGACCTCGACCGGCTGGCCGACCAGTTCGAGCGGGGCATTCGTCAACTGCGCGACGCGGGTATCCGCGTGGTGATCCTGTCCGGACACGACACCGGTTGGATCCCGGTACTGCGCTACTACCGCGGCCGCATCGCCGTGTTCAGCATGCACATGAGGGCCGTCGCCGAGCGCACCGGCACCGAGATCGTCGACATGTGGGCGCTCAACGCCCTCACCGATCCCCGTGCTTGGAGCGACGACCGCCTACACCTCAACGGCGCAGGCCACCAGATCGTCGCCGCACGCATCGCCGACCTCCTCGGCTTCCCGATGGGCCCGCCCGAGTCCTGGACCGATCCGTGGACCACCCCGCCCCAGCAGCTGCCGCGCATCCTGCGCCGTCGGGAGAACCGACGCTGGGCCCGCCAGTACCTGGTGCCGTGGCTGCGCCGCCGCGCCATGGGCCGTTCATCCGGTGACGGCCGTATGCCCAAGCGCCCACGGCTGGACTACCTGCACGACGAGACCGCCCGCACCGATATCGCCAGGACCATCGAAGAGGGCAAGGCCCAGGAGTCGACCTACAACGGCTTCGACCCCGCCGAGGGCGCGCCGACCAGCAGCCCCTCGGGCACCAAGGGTCCCGAACCCGTGGACTGATCCGCCCGCGGAGTCCTCCGGCGCGGAGCGCCGACGCGTTCGGACTCAGTCGCGCGACAGCGACTGGATGAGGTCGCTGATGTGCACCACACCCAGGCACTGGCCGTAGGTGTTGGTCGCGATCAGGTCCTCGTAGACCCTCTCGGTGTCCTGACCAGCCACCCGCAGCGCCGCCAGCGCCGACATCCACGCCGGGACCGTGCGCGGGGACTCCGCCAGCCGCAGCGCAGGGCGCTTGGCGTACAGGGCGTGCCCGTAGCGACCCGTCACCGACAGCAGGAACCTGGTCCGGTCGACCACTCCCACCGGACGCTCCCGGTGGTCGATGAGGATGACGCTGTTCAGGGCCGGGTCCCCGGTGAACGACTCCAGCACCTGCTCAGCGGTGGTGTCGGAGTCCAGCCCCACCGGCGGCACCATGAACTCCGTGACCCGCGGCCCGGAGTCCTCCTTGCTCTGCCCCGCGGTCGGCTCGGGCACCGGGGTCACCCGTTCACCGGGCCGCCAGGTCTGGTCGGCGAAGAACGGACCCGTCCCCACACGTATCCCGCAGCGGCGCAGCCGCACCACGTCCTCGGCCGAGTCCACGCCCGAGGCCAGCGAGTACACCCCGCTGCCCCGTCCGATCCGGGCCAGGCCCTCCACCACCGTGGCGTGGCGCTGGTCCTCGGCCACCCCGGACACGATCGCGGGGTCGATCCGTATCAGGAACGGCGCGGCCTCCACCACCAGGTCCGGGCGCACCATCGCCGTACCGAACCCGCACCGGAACCCGGCCGAGCGCAGCCGTGAGGTCCCCGACACCACCGTCGGCCTCGCCATGTCGGCCAGTTCGGCGCTGAGCATGAAGGTGATGTCGCGCGGTCGTCGGCCCGCACGGCGCAGCAGGCTCTCCACCAGGGGTACGAAGCCCTCACCGGCCAGCATCCGCGCGGGCAGCGGCAGCACCAGCGGAAGCAGGCTCTCGGTCACGGCCGCCTCCCGCATCAGGGCCAGGAGCCACTCGGCCACCGCCGTCTCCTCCTGAACGGTCACCTCCGCGTAGGAGCCCCGAACGGTCGGCGGCGGGTCGGCGGCGACCTCGACGGCCACCACGGTTCCCGAGTCCAGGTCCACGATGGGCCGGAATCCGGGAGCGCCCGATGCGCGGCGGGCCGTACCAGGCTTGTTCCGCTGCGACGTGGGAGTGTGTTGGGGATGCAGGGCAGACACAACCCTCATGGTGGACGGGAACCGGTCCTATCTGAAGACCTGTTCTCGGCTGTTCAACTCACCTTCATGGCTTGTTCCGCGGCCTCGTCCACGGCCGTACGCACGACACCGCCCACCGGGTGCTCCGGCGGGCGGTGCGGGATCCTTCAGCCGCACGTGGCGGCGCGGTGACTACAGCGGGATGTTGCCATGGGAGCCGCGCGCCGCCGGGGCCGTCACGATCGCCTCGGCCAGGGAGGTACGGGTGTTCTTGGCCTCGATGACCTCGTCCACCACGCCCAGCTCCATGGCCCTGTCCAAGCCCCCGGCCTCCTTCTCCTGCTCGGCGGCCAGCCTGGTCTCCAGCGCGGGGCGCTCCTCCTCCGGTACCGCGGCCAGCTCGCGGCGCTTGAGGATGCGCACGGCTGCCACCGGGCCCATGACCGCGATCTCCGCGGTCGACCAGGCCAGCACCCTCGTGGCGCCCAGGGCACGCGAGTTCATGGCGATGTAGGCGCCGCCGTAGGACTTGCGGGTCACCAGGGTCACCCGGGGCACGGTCGCCTCGGCGAAGGCGTGCAGCAGCTTGGCGCCGCGCCGGACCACGCCGTCCCATTCCTGGCTCACGCCCGGCAGGTAACCGGGTACGTCCACCAGGACCACCAGCGGCACGCCGAACGCGTCGCACATGCGCACGAACCGGGCCGCCTTCTCCGCGGACCTGGAGTCCAGGCAGCCGCCCAGCCGCAGCGGGTTGTTGGCGAGCACGCCCACCGTGCGGCCGCCCAGACGGCCCAGCGCGGTGACCATGTTCGGCGCCCACTTCGCCTGGAGCTCGATCGACTCCTCGCCCAGCGGGCTGTCCAGGACGCCGTTCACCAGCGGCTTGACGTCGTAGGCGCGGCGTGAGGACTCCGGCAGCACGTGGCTGAGGTCCATGTCCGTGACCTCGTCCGTGCGCAGCTGTCCCTGGCTGCTCAGCAGCAGCGCCAACTGGCGGCCCCGCAGCATCGCCGCGGTGTCGTCGACGGCGGTCACGTGCACCACGCCGCTGCGGCGGCCGTGCGCGTCCGCGCCGCCCAGCTCCTCAGCGGTGATCTTCTCGCCCGTAACGCTCTCCACCACGCCCGGGCCGGTCACGAAGACCTTGCCCCGGGCCGACATCACCACGATGTCGGTCAGGGCCGGACCGTAGGCGGCACCGCCCGCGGCCGGACCGAGCACCACCGAGATCTGCGGGACCACGCCCGAGGCGCGGGTCATCGCGGCGAACACACGGCCCACCGCGTGCAGGCTCTCCACCCCGGCGGCCAGCTGGGCCCCGGAGGAGTGCCACAGGCCCACCACCGGAGCCCGCTCGCGTACGGCGTGCTCGTAGGCGACCTCGATGGCTCCGCAGCCTCTGACGCCCATCGCGCCGCCCTGGACACGGGCGTCGTTGGCGAAGGCGATGGCGGGCATGCCGTTGATCCGGCCCGAGGCGGCCACGGCGTCGGCACCAGCGCCCTCCTCGGTGAGCAGCTGCACGGAGCCCTCGTCGAAGAACCGGGTGAGCCGGACACTCGGCTGCCGGGGATCAGGCTCGGGAGCGGCCTGCGGGGCCGCCGTCACACGGTTGTCGATCACAGTCACAGGGGCTGCGCTCCTTAGCCGAAGCGGTCGATGGTCGTGCCGGTGCGGCGGCATGAAGGTCGTGGGCGGCCGCCGCGGGGTGTCGCGGCGGCCGCCGCCGGCGTCGGGTCAGGCGCGGCGGAAGGTCACCGCGACGTTGTGACCGCCGAATCCGAAGGACTCGTTGATGGCGGCCACGTCACCGGTGGGCATGTCCCGGGGCTTGTCGCGGACGATGTCCACGGCCACGTCCGGGTCGAGCTCATCGATGTTGATGGTCGGCGGGATGAGCCCGTCGTGCAGGGCCAGGATGGTCGCGATCGACTCCACGGCGCCCGCGCCGCCCAGCAGGTGGCCGGTCATGGACTTGGTGGAGGTCACCGCGACCCTGTCGGCGGCGGAGTCGCCCAGGGCCGAGCGGATCGCTCGGGTCTCACCGACGTCCCCGGCCGGGGTGGAGGTGGCGTGCGCGTTGACGTGCACGATGTCGGCGGGCTTGAGGTCGGCGTCCTCCAGGGCCACGGTGATGGCGCGGGCCTGACCGATGCCCTCCGGATCGGGCTGGACGATGTCGTAGGCGTCGTTGGTGTACCCCACACCCGCGGCGTGGGCGTACACGTGGGCGCCCCGCTTGGCGGCGTGCTCGGCCGACTCCAGGATGAGGATGCCGGCACCCTCGCCCATGACGAAGCCGTCGCGGTCCTTGTCCCAGGGACGGGAGGCCGTCTGCGGGTCTTCATTGCGCGTGGACAGGGCGCGCATGGAGGCGAACGAGGCGATGTTGAGCGGGTGGATCGCGGCCTCGGTGCCACCGGCGATCACCACGTCGGCACGGCCGGAGCGGATCATGTCCACACCGTCGGCGATGGCCTCGGCGCTGGAGGCGCAGGCGCTCACCGGCACGTGCGAGCCGGCTCGGGCGGTGTACTCCAGGCTGATCGCGGCGGCGGGGCTGTTGGGCATGAGCATGGGCACGGTGAACGGGGAGACCCGCTTCCAGCCCTTCTCACGGAAGGTGTCGTACTGCTCCAGGATGGTGAGGATGCCACCGATACCGCTGGAGACCACCACGCCCAGGCGAACCGGATCGACCTCGGGGGACCCGGCGTGCTGCCAGGCCTCCTTCGCGGCGATCAGCGCGAACTGCTGGGTGCGGTCCAGACGGCGCAGGCGCGGCCGGGGCAGCTTCTCGGAGGGCTCCTGCGCGATCTGGCCGGCGAAGTGCACCGGCAGCTTCTCGTGCCACTCCTCCGGCAGGGTCGTGATGCCGGAGCGGCCGTCGAGGAGCGCGGACCATGTGGTCGCGACGTCACTCCCGAGGGGGGTGGTGGCGCCGAGGCCGGTGACGACGACATCGGTCTTGGACATGATCCGATCGCCCTTCTCGTGGGTCGTTCCCGGCTACGGGCCGGGAGGCGTTGGCGGGTGTGGGTGAAAAGGCCGCGTGTGGCGGTGGGCCGGGGCACCGGGGCGGGATGTGCCCCGGTGCCCCGGACGCGCTACTTCTGGATGAAGTTGATGACGTCCTGGACCGTCTTGAGGTCCTTGAGCTGGTCATCCGGGATCTCCACGCCGAACTTGTCCTGGGCGGCGATGGCGATCTCCACCATGGACAGCGAGTCGATGTCGAGGTCGTCCACGAAGCTCTTTCCGGGGGTGACCTCGGAGGCCTCGGTGCCAACGATCTCCTCGATGATCTCGCCGAGGCCGGCCAGGATCTCCTGCTCGCTGTGAGCCATGTCGTGTTTCTCCTTGCTTGGTGGTTCGGTGTCGCTTCAGGGACGCCGTGTGAGGCAATGGATGCGTTGATCCGGCCCGCACGGTGTTACCCCACGGGTTCGGGCGGTGCTCAGGGGATGCGGACCACCTGAGCGGCGTAGACCAGGCCCGCGCCGAAGCCCAGGGTGAGTACGGTGCTCCCCGACGGCAGCTCCCCGCGACCGATCATGCGCGAGAGCGCGAGCGGAATGGACGCGGAGGAGGTGTTGCCAGCGGTGACGATATCGCGGGCCACGAGTGCCTGGGGCGCGCCCAGCTTCTTGGCGATGGACTCCACGATCCGCAGATTGGCCTGGTGGGGGACGAACGCGGTCAGCTCGGAGGGCTCCACGCCCGCCCGCTCCAGGGCTTCCAGGGCGACCTTGTACAGCTCGGTGGTGGTCCAGCGGAAGACCGCCTGGCCCTCCTGGTACAGGTACTTGTGGTCGCGCAGGTAGATCTTGTCGGCGCGCTCTCCGGAGGAACCCCACACCACCGGACCCACGCCCTGTTCCTCGGAGGCCGAGACGATCGTGGCCCCGGCACCGTCGGCGAAGATCACACAGGTGCCGCGGTCCTCCCAGTCCACCCAGTCGCTGAGCTTCTCCGACCCGATCACCAGTACGTTGCGCGCGCTGCCGCCTCGAACCATGTCCGAGGCCACGCCCAGCGCGTAACAGAAGCCCGCGCAGGCGGCGTTGAGGTCGAAGGCGCCGGGGGCGGTGATGCCCAGCCGGGTGGCGACGGTGGCGGCCGCGTTGGGGATCTGGTCCTGAACGGTGCAGGTCGCCACGATCACCAGGTCGACGTCCTCGGGGGACAGCCCGCTGGCCGCCAGGGCCTTGCCGCCGGCCGCGACGGCCATGCTCTCCACGGTGTCCTCGGGACCCGCGATGCGCCGCTCCTTGATGCCGACACGGCTCTGGATCCACTCGTCGTTGGTGTCGACGCGGGCTTCCATGTCGGCGTTGGTGACGACCTGGGAGGGCTGGTACTCGCCGAAGGCGACGAGTGCCGCGCCCCCGGGAGAGCTCGGGGAGCTGAACATGGTTAGCCTTCCTGGTCGGTGGCCGCGGGGGAGCCGGCGTGCTCCTTGACGAGGGCACCGGCGCGGTCGAGGTCGTCGGGGGTCTTCACCGCGAGGAGTTCGACACCCCGCAGCGCGCGCTTGGCCAGGCCGGTGAGCGTGCCCGCCGGAGCGAGCTCGATCAGCGCGGTGATCCCCAGGTCGGCCAGGGTATGCGTGCACGCGTCCCAGCGAACCGGGGAGGAGATCTGGGAGATGAGCCGTTCCAGGTACTCGCTGCCGCTGTCGACCACCGCGCCGTCGGTGTTGGAGAGCAGGCGCACCGTGGGATCGGACGGGGACAGGACGGCGGAGGCCTCTCGCACCCGCTCCACGGCCGGAGCCATGTGCTCGGTGTGGAAGGCACCCGCGACCGGCAGGGGGCGCAGCCGGGCCCGCGCGGGCGGGTTCTCGGCGAACGCGGCGAGCTGCTCGGTGGTCCCGGCGGCCACGATCTGCCCCGAGCCGTTGTCGTTGGCCGGGGTCAGGCCGGCGTCCGCGAGAGCCTGCAACACCTGCTCGCGGTCACCGCCGAGCACCGCGGTCATCCCGGTCTCCGTCCGCGCCGCGGCGTCGGCCATGCCCCGGCCGCGTTCGGCGACCAGCGTCAGCGCGTCCTTGGGGGACAGCACGCCGGCGATCGCGGCGGCGGTGAATTCGCCGACGCTGTGACCGGCGACCGCGTCCAGCAGGGAGCGCTCGGCGGGCAGCGCCGGTGAGGGGGCGGCCAGGGGGCCGAGGACCGCGGAGGCCGCGACCAGGCCGGCGCTGACCAGCAGGGGCTGGGCGACGGCGGTGTCGCGGATCTCGTCCGCGTCCGCGGTGGTGCCGTAGCGCACCAGGTCGAGCCCGGCCACCTCGGACCACGCCTCGACCTGCGCGGAGACACCGGGCAGTTCGAGCCACGGGGAGAGGAAGCCGGGAGCCTGGGCGCCTTGGCCGGGAGCAACGATAACAAGCACGACATCAACCTTGCCCTGTAGAAGATCACCAGTCAGAGGGGGAGGGGCACGAAGTTCACTCACCACCGTTTGTGGAGACTCCACAAAATGGTGGTGAATGCGCGCCCACAAGCCGTGAAACTGGTGGGAGAGATCACCTTTTGACGGTACGCGGTGCGCATGGCCGGGGAAGTGAGCGCCTCTGGCCACCGTGGACGCGGGGCAGGCCACTGACCGGGTGCGAGGGGGATGCGAACCTGGTGGTGTGAACACCGAACCCCACCAGTCTCAGGACGACCAGGCCGCCTCGGCAACCCCGGGAGGGGAGAAGGCCGCGGACACACCGGCTCAGACGGAACAGGAACGCGTCCGCGCCGAGACCGTACGCCGCCTGGAGCGCTCGATGGGCACGCTCGGTACGGCCGCCGTGGCGCGTATGGAGCAGCGTCTGGGCTGGTTCCGCCGTATGTCGGCTGAGGACCGCTCGTGGATCGGCCTGGTCGCCCAGTCCGGTGTGGCGGCCTTCGTCGACTGGTTCCGCAACCCGGCGCGCGGGCGCCCCGCCATCACCGTCGAAGTCTTCGGCACCGCCCCGCGCGAGCTCACCCGCTCGGTCTCCCTCCAACAGACCGTCGACATGATCCGCGTGGTCATCGACGTGGTCGAGGGCCAGGTGGAGGAGCTGGCCGCGCCCGGCGGCGCCCAGCAGTTGCGCGAGGCCGTGCTGCGCTACACGCGCGAGGTCGCCTTCAGCTCCGCGAAGGTGTACGCGCGCGCCGCCGAGGCCCGCGGTGCCTGGGACGCCCGGCTGGAGGCGCTGATCGTCGACGCCCTGCTGCACGGCGACCACGAGGACGGGCTTCAGACCTGGGGCTCGGCGCTGGGATGGTCGCACACCCCGGTCATCGCGGTGGCCGGTGAGACCGGTGACGACGACGGCAAGGTCCTCGACGACCTGCGCTCGGCCGCGCGCCGCCTCGGGCACGACGTGCTGGCCGGGATGCAGGGTAAGCGCGTGGTCGTGGTCGTCGGTGTGGGGGGCCGCTACCGGGAACGTGACCTGCCGGGTGCGGCCGCCGAACCGCTGGCCGGGCTCTTCGGCCCCGGCCCGGTGGTGGTGGGCCCCGCCGTCCCCGACCTGCGTGCCGCGGGGGCCTCGGCGCGGGCCGCGGTCAACGGTCTGCGCGCCGCTGTGGCCTGGCCGGACGCGCCGCGCCCGGTGCTCGCCGACGACCTGCTGCCCGAGCGCGCGTTGCAGGGCGAGGCCGAGGCCCGGCGACAGCTGGTGGAGGAGGTGTACGTCCCCCTCCAGCGTGCGGGCTCGCCGCTGTTGGACACGCTGTCGGTGTACCTGGAGCACGCCTCGTCCCTGGAGGCCACCGCGAGAATGCTGTTCGTGCACCCCAACACGGTCCGTTACCGGCTCAGCCGGATCGCCGAGCTGACCGGGCGCACCCCCTCCGACGGGCGCGGATCTTTCGTCCTGCGGGTGGCCGTCGCCCTCGGCCGCCTCGCCGAGGCGGGCGAGGACTGACCCGGAGCGCGGGATTCCCGGGACCAGCCACCACGGGGACACATGGGTAATGTGCGACGTAACCTGATCGTTGCCTGTCATGTCTGTCTACTTATGGAAGTTTCACCAGCACCGGGTATGTCAGTAACTGACCGTATGCGCCCGGGGACTACATGAAAAGGGATAGCTTTGTGGTGGGCGGGTTGCCGATGGGACCGGTGAGGCTGACACAAACCTCGGGCGAAGGTCTCCGCACCGTCCAGTCACGACGTTCTTGGGGGGTCAACGCTGTGGCCGAGCGACCGAGGATAGAGTCCCGGTTCTTCCGTCCGATAATCGATTTCATTCTCCAGCCCACGCAGGAGGGTGAGCTGCGCAGGCGGGCGCTGTTCTGGCTGCCCGCGCCACTTCCCGTACTGGGACTGGTCCACCTCCTGGTCGGCGGAACTCTCTCCGCCTCGGGATGGACCATACTGCTGGCGGCGAGCGTGGGTGTGGGGACGCTGCTGCTGGCGCTGGTCGTGCAGCCCACGCCCCTTCCAGAGGGGTTGACACCGCCGGTGTCCGCGCGCCGCTCGCTGCACCGCTTCCGCCAGTTCACCGGTCTGCGGATCGCCCTGGCACTGGTTCCCGTGGTGATCGGCGCGGCCGCGTCGGTGGCGGGCGGCGGCATGTATCCGCTGTTCGTCTCGCTGGCGCTGGCCTGGCCGCAGCTGCTGCTGGCCGTCCCCACCTTCTTCACCATCACCAAGGCGCGCAGGGCCATGGAGGCGTGGGGCACCACCGCCTACCTGTGGCACGCTCTCTCGCGCCCGGCGAGGGTGACCTGGCCGGTCATCACACCGCTGGTGAGGTCCTGGCGTTCCTGGCGTGCCGATAACGCCAGGCGGGCACTGCGCCAGCGGGAGGAGGAGAGGTCCTGGAAGCAGGTCGTGCGCGAGGAGAGCGGGCAGGCGGAAGGTGACGCCGCCTTCGCCGAACCGGCCGCCGCGGAGGGTACCCGCCCGTCGGCGGACGACGGCCGCACGGACCAGGGGGCGACCGAGGTGCTCCCGCACCTGGAGCCGGGGAGCGGTGACGACGGGGAGGAGCCGACCGACGTCCTGCCCCACCTGAGGTCCGGCCGCGGGGTCGGGCCGACACGGGTGCTTCCGCACCTGGGCGGGGCCGAGACGGAGAGCGGTACCGCGCGGGACCCCGGCGACGAGGACGCCGCGGCCCGGGGCACCGGGACCGGCCAGGCATCCGAAACCGGCGGCGAGAAGGACGGCTTCGGCGCCGGCACCTCCTCCCCGGCTCCTCGTGGCACCGTGAACCGGGCGCGTTCCCTGCTGGCACAGGGCAGCGGTGCCCTCGGTCTGGCGGCGCGCAGGACCCGGCGCGGTGCTCAGTCCAACCGCCGACCGGCCGCCAAGAAGCCCTGAACCGCCTGGGCGCCGTCGGCACGTGCCGACGGCGCCCAGAGGTCGTCCGCTCCATCGGGCGGGGCCTCAGAACCTCGCGTGCAGGCGTATCACGGGCAGCACGTCCGGACCACCGCCCTCGGGGCAGTGGTACCAGACGGCCTGCGCCGCCCGGCCGTCGAAGGAGACCTCTCCGACGGTGTTGTCGAAGTACGGCGTGCTCCCCATGTCCCAACGCAGGTCGGGCTCCGGAACCCGGGCCAGCCACGTCAGCGCCCGTGCGACCAGGCGCAGCGGCCAGCCGGCGGACAGGCGGAGCATGTGGCGCATACGCCCCGGCGCCTGGTTGCACAGGGGAGAGGACACCAACTGGGCCACCTGGCTCCCGCCGCCGTCGGAATTCCGGTGCTCGGCGCGTGCCAGGTAGGAGAAGTGCACGTCTCCACTGAGGAACAGCACAGTGGCCGGAGCCGGACCGCGCTCGCTCCGGGAGGTCTCCCCGACCGCTTCGGTCAGGCGGCGGAAGGAGTACTGGAACGCGGCCCAGTGCTCCAGGTCGATGTCCTGGCGCAGCTTCTCGGCCCGCCCGCGCGGCCACTTCCCCCAGGCGCCCGCGCACACCGCCTCGTTCCAGGCCTCCAGGTGGTGTACCGCGTAGGGCAGCAGGACCGGGACCGTCGAGGCGACCACCACGTGGTCGGGGCCGCCGGTGAGGTGCTCGTCCAACCAGTCGTGGCCCTGGGGGCCCAGGAGCGACCGGGACCCGTTGGGGAGGTCGTCCTCCCCCAGGGCGCGGGAGCACCGTGTGTCGACCACCAGCACCCGGACGGAGCCGATGTCGTGGCGGTGGCTCCACTGGTACCCCGACGGTTCGGTGTGCGCCCGCCAGGCGAAGGCGTCGACCTCGTACGCGGAGTCGCCCTCGACCCCGCGTACGGCGGCCCACAGGGGGTCCTTCTCCCTGTCCTCCGGGGAGAGGTTGCCCAGGTGCTGGTACACCCAGTAGGCGCCCAGGCCGCTGGTGACACGGGTGCGCCACCAGGGCTGCCCGTCCATGGCGTGGCGCCAGGCGGCGGAGGTGTTCCAGTCGTCGCGGATGTCGTGGTCGTCGAAGACCATCAGGGTCGGCACGGTGGACAGCAGCCACCGCACCTGGGGATCGCTCCAGGCCTGCCGGTACAGCTCGGCGTACTCGCCGTAGTGGACGACCTCGTCCACGGGGTTGTCGGGGCTGTCCTGCTCACGGGCCTGACGCAGGAAGGCGAGCATCGACTCCTGGGGCTCGTCCGCGTAGACCTGGTCGCCGATGAGCAGCAGCGCCAGGTTGCCCTCGACCGGCTCGTGGGCCAGCCGCCGAGCGGTGGCGCGCAGCATGTCGGGGCCGTAGCGGACCACACTCTCGGGAGTGTCGCCCGTGGGCGTGTGGCAGGAGCCGTACAGCAGCCGGGTGGGCGCGTCCGGGTCCACGGTGCGCACGGTGCTGGGCGGGAAGGGGCTGTCGGGCTCGGGCCAGACCCGGTCCTCGTCCAGGAACACCTCGTAGGGCAGTTTCGCCCCGGGGGGCAGCCCCTCGACCGTGCACACGGCGTAGTGGTGGCCGTGCACGGTGAAGGTCCGTGTGGTGGCCGCCGCCACGTCACCGTCGACCACGACGTGTACCAGGCAGGGGGCGTCAGTCTCCACCCACACTGTGGCCGTGGTCGGCCCCGGGTGCCTGAGCAGGGGCCCCAGCCGTAAAGAAGCAGTCACCGTTTCCCCTCTCTTTGACCAGGTTCGCACATATGGTGGACGAGTATGACCTCTCATGGGGACCATGCGCCATCCACAGACGCACCCGGGATGGTTGCACGAGCGCCGTGCCTGCGCGAAGGTGGCGCTATGCGGACACAGATCCTTGAGCTGCACACGGGTGGTTCGGAGAACGTCGCCGATATCACACGCCAGTGCGGCGACTTCGTGGCCGAGGCCGGGGGCGACGGACTGCTCAACGTCTTCGTCCCGCACGCGACGGCGGGCGTGGCGATCATCGAACTCGGGGCGGGGTCCGACGACGACCTCCTGGCCTCCCTGTCCGATCTGCTGCCGGCCGACGACAGATGGCGGCACAGGCACGGCTCACGCGGCCACGGGCGGTCACACGTGATGCCCGCCTTCGTCGCTCCCCAGACCACCGTCCCGGTGGTCTCGGGAAGGCTCGAACTGGGCACGTGGCAGTCCATCGCCGTCGTCGACCTGAACGTGGACAACCCGGACCGGCGTGTACGGCTGTCCTTCCTGTCCTCCTCCTGAGCGGAGGAAAGCGGGCAGGTTTGGGAGCGCGTTGACGGAACATGCCACTAACGTGTGAACTAGGCCATCAGCGATGGTCGCGAACCCACGTGACGGGCGGCGAAATGGCCCGGCATCGTTGTGACAACTGCTTCGTGCAGGCAAGATTGAGAAAAACCATCTGTGGAGGAGAACTTTCGTGAGCGCGACCGCGGGCCAGGCACAGAGCGAACGTGGCTTGGCTGACCGACTCGGATTCAAGCCGGGTCAGGTGGTGCAGGAATTCGGCTTCGACGACGACGTCGACGAAGGCCTGCGCGCATCCATCACCGAACACACCGGTGAGGAGCTGGTCGACGAGGACTTCGACGGTGACGTCAACGCGGCACTGCTGTGGTGGCGGTCCGACGAGGAGGAGGACCTCACCGACGCGCTGATGGACACTGTGACCACCATCGCTGACGGAGGGACCATTCTGGTGCTGACCCCGAAGGCGGGACGTGATCTGCACGTGTCCCCCAACGACGTGGCCGAGGCTGCGACGACATCGGGCCTTTCCCAGACCAGTGCGGTCAGCGTTGGCTCCGACTGGTCGGGTACGCGCCTGGTCGTTCCCAAGCGGTGACGAACACCACCCGCGACGAGTGAGTCATCCGGTGCCGCGCGTCCCACAGGCGGACGCGCGGCGCTGAGGGGCGCCTGTCGACCGGCGGGCCGCCAGCAGACGAAAGCATTCCATGACCGTGCCCGTGGGCGCCGCCGCGCCCGGTTTCACCCTCCAGGACCAGTACGGCCAGGACACCTCTCTGACCGCCCTGCGCGGTCGCCCCGTCCTGCTGGTCTTCTACCCGCTGGCCTTCTCCGGTGTGTGCTCCGGTGAACTCGCCGACCTGAGCGAGCGCCACGCCGAGTTCACCGGGCTCGGCGCCACCGTCCTGGCGGTGTCGGTGGACTCGGTCTTCGCCCTGCGCACCTGGTCCGACCGCGAGGGCTTTCCGTTCGCCCTGTTGTCGGACTTCTGGCCGCACGGCGGTGTGGCCGACGCCTACGGGGTGTTCGACCCGGCACGGGGCACGGCCCGGCGGGGCACCTTCCTGATCGACGGTGGGGGCCTCGTTCGCTGGTCAGTCCTCACCGCGGTCTCCGAGGCGCGTGATGTGGACGAGTACCTGAAGCGGCTGAGCGGGATCGCCTGAAAACAAGGCGCGAGGATCCTCGCAAAGCGGTATGATCTCGTCCGAAGCACGGGCGCGTAGCTCAGTTGGTTAGAGCAATTGCCTTACAAGCAATAGGTCAGGGGTTCGAGTCCCTTCGCGCCCACTCGACTCCGGGACGACCCTGCTCGCGCGTGACCGCGCTCGCCGGGTCGTCTCGTCGTTTCCTCTGGGGGACGACCCCCAGACCCCCGGTGCGGGGCTTCGCCCCGCGGGTTGTAGTTGGCTTGCCCAGGGCCCACTCGCCTTCAATCGCGATGATCTTGCCCGTATCGGCAACCTCGGCCGCCGACAGTGCCAGTACGGGCAAGGTCATCCGGTGAGGGGCCCGGCCGACTGAGGTGCCTCACCAACCCTCGGCCCGTGCCCACCGCCGTTCCAGCTCCGGTGCCAGGGTGCGCATGAACGTCGCGCCGATGTGGCCGCCGTCCCAGTACACGAGGACGTTGCCGATCACGGGGCGGCACACGCCGGGCTCGCAGAACCGGTCGGTCAGGTCCAGCGCCGTCACGTTCGCGGGCAGGTCGACCGCCTCCAGCGGTGAGGCCGGCGCCATCGACTCCTCCGGTGCCGAGGTGCACTCGTCCGGCCCCGACTCGGCCAGGCAGTCGGGCACGTCGAAACCGAACCTCGGGGTGTCGCGCACGGCGACCACGTCGATTCCCATGTCCCCCAGTTCGCGCCACCGGTCCACGTAGCCGTCCACGAGCTCCTCCTCGCCGAACCCGGCCGAGGCGTCCAGGCTGGTCGTGGTGCCCGTGGTGAACACCGTGTCGGGCCGCAGCCGTTCGAGTTCGGCCCTCACCCCGCGGTTCCACTCCGCGCACGAGGTGTACGGCTCGCCCTTGTAGGTCTGCGGGACGTCGGTGAAAAGGCAGGCGCCCTTGACGATGTTGACCAGCCGCCAACCGCGTGCCAGGGCGATGCTCTCCAGAGCGGGGAACCAGTGCGCCGCGTGTGAGCCGCCCACCAGCGCCACCGTACGCACCGGGTCGTCAGCGCCGTAGGCGCACGTGATCACCTCAGCGTCGGTGGTCGTCTGGTTGCAGCCGTCGTCGTAGGTAACGGGGGTCTCCTCGACCGCCAGGGCCAGTGGCGGGTAGACCGGCAGATCCGGCACCTCGGCCCCCACGGCCGCGGCCGCTCCCGGGTAGCTGTGGCCGTCGGAGAGCAGCCTCTCCCACCGGGCGCTCTCGGCGGACTGGTGTCCGGCCCAGGCCCCGGCCGTGAGCAGCACCGGAAGCAGGCAGGCCAGGGCCACCGCCGTCCCGCGCAGCACCGCCCGGCCCCCGCCTCCGCGTCCCAGCGCGGCCAGCCGGTCGGCCACCGGGGTGGTCGCCGCCGCCAGCAGCACCGACACCGCCAGGACGGCCGCCCCGCCCAACGGCGTCGCCAGGCCGCGCCCGGTGACGGACAGGTAGGACACCAGCAGCGGCCAGTGCCACAGGTACAGCGCGTAGGAGATCGAGCCCAGGTAGCGCAGCGGCCGCAGGGTGAGCAGCCGGTCGGCTCCGAAGGCCGAACCGGAGTTGCCGGCCACGACGACGGCCGCGGCGGCGAGGGTGGGCCACAGCGCCGCGTACCCGGGGAAGACGGACGACACCCGCAACAGCACCCCGCACAGCACCAGCGAAGCAAGACCGATCCAGCCCAGCGCCACACGCGGTGCCCGCGGCAGGTCCATTCTGGGCAGCAGCAGGGCCAGGAGCCCGCCGAGCGCGAACTCCCAGAGCCGGGCGCCGGTGTCGAAGTAGGCCCACGGCTGGTCGGCCCGGGTCGTCAGCACCGAGTAGGCCAACGAGAGCACGAAGACCACGGACAGGGACACGAGCAGCAGGGTGCGCGGGTCACGTCCAGCGCGCCGGGCCGTCCACACGGCGGCCGCGATCAGCACGGGCCACACCAGGTAGAACTGCCCCTGGACCGACAGTGACCAGAAGTGCTGGAAGGGGTTGAGGACACCCTCCCGCGCCAGGTAGTCCACCGACCCCAGCGCCAGGTCCCAGTTCGTGTGGTAGAGCAGGGCCGCGGTCGCGTCCTCCGGGGCGTCGCGCCACCGCGTCTCGGGCAGGAACAGCCACGTCGCGGCCAACGTCACCAGGATGACGACGGCGGCGGTCGGCACCAGCCGTGCGGCCAGCCGTGCCAGGAAGGCGCCGTAGCGAATCGCTTCGCCTGTGGCCGCGCGTACCAGGGAAGCGGTGATCAGGAAGCCCGTCAGCATCAGGAAGACGTCGACGCCGCCGGAGACCCTTCCCAACCAGACGTGGTAGGCGGCCACCAGGAGCACGGCCACGGCCCTCAGGCCGTCGATCTCGGGCCGGTGCCCGCCGGTACCGACGACGGTGCGCTGTGCACGCCCGGTCCCGGTGGGGGATGTGAGGAGGGACACGGACGTGCACTCGCTTTCACGTGGTCGAGCTCGTGTGGGGAAGGCGGTCATTGTGCCCCTCCCAGATGACCGCCGGGAGGATGGCAGCTGAACTGTGGTGCCGCTCCGCGACATCGGGGGACCAGCCGGGGACGGCGCCCCAGAACGGGAGGAACGGTGTGCTCGGGGCGCTGACGGCACCGGCGAGGGCAGCGCCGCCCCGGCCTCGGGCGGACGAACCACCCCCCGGAAACGCCGCCGCCCCCGTCCGGCGTCCGTACGGGGGCGGCGGCGTGAGGAACCCGTGTCAGCGGTGCGTACCGGCCCCCACGGTCTCCGGGGCCTCCTCGGCGCGGGCGAGCTTCTCACCCTCGATGTCGACCGAGGGCAGCCACCGGCCCAGCCACCGGGGCAGCCACCAGGCCGCGCGTCCGAACAGCGACATCAGCGCCGGGACCAGCGTCATCCGCACCAGGAAGGCGTCCACCAGGACACCCACGGCCAGGGCGAACGCGATCGGCTTGATCATCTCGTCGTGGCCGAACACGAACGACCCGAACACCGAGACCATGATCACCGCGGCCACCGTGACCACCCGGGCCCCCTGCCGGAAGCCCGTGACCACCGCTTCGCGGGCCTCGGCCCCGTGGGTGAACTCCTCGCGCATCCGCGAGACCAGGAAGACCTCGTAGTCGATGGCCAGACCGAAGAGCACTCCCAGCAGCAGGATGGGCAGGAAGGCCAACAGCGTCGGAGAGCTCTCCACACCGAGAAGGCTCGCGCCGTGCCCCTGCTGGAAGACGGCCACGGTCAGCCCCAGCGCGGCGCCCGCGCTCAGGACGAACCCCAGGGCGGCCTTGACGGGAACCAGCACCGAGCGGAACACCAGCATCATCAGGACCAGCGCCAGTCCCACGACGATGCCCAGGAACAGCGGCAGGGCCTCGTTCAGGCGCTCGGAGACGTCGATCCCGACCGCTGTGGCGCCGGTGACCGCGATGCCCGCGCCGGTGTCGGACTCCACCGTGGCGCGCTCGTCCCGGATCTCGTGCAGCAGGTCCTCGGTGACCTTGCTCGAGGGTCCCTCCTCCGGCAGGACCGTGACCATCGCCGTGTCTCCGGTGTCGTTGTAGGAGGGGTCGTGGACCTCCTCCACACCGTCGAGGCCGCGGACCCGGTCGGCGATGTCCTCGGCCGCGGCCTCGCGGTCCCCGGCGTCGCGCAGGTCGGCCACCACCAGCAGCGGTGAGGCGTACCCGGCCCCGAACTCCTCGCTGATGATGTCGTAGGCCTGGCGCTGGGTGGTCTCCTCCGCCGCGGTGGAGTCGTTGGGCAGTCCCAGGCGCAGGTCCGTGGCGGGAAGCGTGGCCGCTCCCAGAGCCAGCACCACCGCGATCACGGGCAGTACCGGGTGGCGCACCAGCCACCGGGCCCATCGGCTGCTGAGGGTCTCTCCGGCGGTCAGGGAGGCCTCCGAGCGGCGCCCCAGGACCGGGACCCGCAGCGCGCCGATCCTGGAGCCCAGGAAGCCGAGCAGCGCGGGCAGCAGGGTGACGGCGCCCAGCACGGCGGTGAACACCGTCACCGAGGCGACCGCGCCCATGACGCCCAGGAAGGGAACGCCCACCACGTTCAGACCCAGCAGGGCGATGATCACGGTGACCCCGGCGAACACCACGGCGCTGCCGGCGGTACCGATGGACCGCGCGACCGACTGGTGCGGATCCATGCCCTGGGCGAGCTGCTGGCGGTGCCGTGACAGCACGAACAGCGAGTAGTCGATGCCCACGGCGATGCCGATCATCACCGCCAGGATGGGCGCCGTGCTGGTCAGCTCCAGCACGGAGGCCAGGGAGAAGACGGAGGCCATACCCAGCCCCACGCCGGCCAGGGCGATGAGGATCGGCATGCCGGCCAGGACCAGGGCACCGAAGTTCAGGATCAGCACGAGCAGGGCCACGACCACGCCCAGGATCTCGCCGACGCCCATGACGGGAGCGCCCATGGACAGCGACTGGCCGCTGTACTCCACGGTCAGTCCGGCGTCGCGGGCCTCGTCCCCGGTGTCCAGGATCTCCTCGACCGTCTCCTGGGAGACCTCGTTGTCGGACTCCGACAGCTGGACCTGGAGCATCAGGGACCGGCCGCTGTCGGAGAACAGCGGGATCTCCCCGGTGACCTCGTCCTCGTCGAAGGCGGGGCTCTGCTCGGCGACCGCGTTCGCGGCCTCCTCCTCGGCCTGGGCGATGACGGCCTCCCGGTCGGGGGTGCCCTCGGGCACCTGCGACTCGGCCTCCTGGCGGGCGAGGTCGCGCGCCTCCTGCTCCGCCTCGGCCAAGCCGTCGTCATACGCCCCACGGGCGTCCGAGAGCAGGTCGAAGGGGTCGGTGACCTCCTCCACGCCCTCCACGTCCCGGAGTCGTCCCGCGGTGGCGTCGACGGCCTCACGGTAGTCCTCGGAAGCCGTCACCTCCTCGCCCTCCGGAGCCTGGACGACGACGGTGACCGATCCGCCGCTGCGCTCGGGGAAGCGTTCGGCCAGCATGTCCGCGGCTTCCTGAGCCTCCGTGCCGGGGATCTCGAAGGTGTCGTTCATCGGTGTGCGGAAGGTCAGCGCGGCCGTGGCCGCGACCGCGATCAGGGCCAGCCAGACCCCGACCACCCACCACCGTCTGCGGTAGGAGAAGGATCCGATCCGGTGCAACAGCGTCGCCATGCTCCGCCTCTTTCGTGTCGTGCTCCGGGCTCCGGGCCGAAGGGCCGCGGGCCACGGTTCCAGGCCACCGCGCTCGGATGAGGAAGACCTGCGAGGAGGATGAGAATCAGATGGGAAACCGTCTGACGTGGTGAGGTGTGTGTCACCTTCCCGGGCCGTGTCGCGCGGGGGGAAGGTGAGGGTCACGGTCGTACCCTCCTCGACCGTCGAGCGCAGGCGGGCGCTGCCCCCGTGGGCGGCCATGACCGCGCTGACGATGGACAGGCCCAGACCGCTGCCCTCGCGCTCGTGCGCGGCGGGATCGCGGTAGAAGCGCTCGAACACGAAGGCCGCGGACTCTGGTCCGACACCGGGGCCGGAGTCGGAGACCTCCAGTACGGCCTGCCCGTCGACCCGTTCGAGGCGCACGGCCGCGTCACTGTCGGACGGTGTGTGGGTGAGCACGTTGGCCAGGATGTTGGCCAGGGCCTGGTGCAGGGAGTCCCGGTCGCCGGTGACCAGGCACTCGTCCCGTACCTCGGTGCGGACGAGGCGTTCGGGCGCGGCGGCGCGTGCGTCGGACACGCAGTCCCGGACCACCTCGGCCAGGGAGACGACCGACGGTCGCGCGGAGGGTACGGTCTCGGCCCGCTCGTCGAGCCGCGACAGGTACAGGAGGTTCTCCACCAGGCGCGACATGCGTTCGGCCTCCGACTGGGCCCGGGGCACGACGTCCGGGCGCTCACGCATGGTGACCATGCCCTCGGCGAGCATCTGGAGGTAGCCGCGCACCACGGTCAGGGGTGTGCGCAGCTCGTGGGAGGCGTCCGCGGCGAAGCGGCGCATCCGCTCCTCCGAGGCCGTGCGCGACCGGATCGCCGACTGCAAGTGTGCCAGCATGCGGTTGATCGACACGGTCAGGCGGCCGGTCTCGGTGTGCTCCTGTCGCGGATCCACCGGGACCCGGCGGTCGATGTCCCCGTCGGCGATCGCCTCGGCCGTGTCCACGACGTCGTCCAGCGGACGCAGCCCCCAGCGCAGCACTGAGGAGGCGATGGAGCCGAACAGGGCCAGGAGTAGCGCGGAGGTCACCGTTCCGGTCAGGATCAGGCGCCCGACGGCCGCTTCCACAGGTTCCAGCGGCAGGGCCACCACCATCCGGGCCCCGTGGCGGGGCAGCTCCAGGTACGTGATCCGGTACGTGGCCCCCTCGTGTTCCACGGTCGTCGGCGTGCCGCTGCCCACCCGTCCGTCGACGGCCTCCAACAGGGAGGAGGACAGGGCCGAGTCCCGGTAGGAGGCCTCGTCGGAGTCGATCTCGACAAGGATCTCCCGGGGTGCGCTCACCTCGCCGATCAGTGCTTCGAGGTCGTCGGTGAGGATCTCGTCCTGCCGGGCGCGGGCGAACTCGGCGATGATCTCCAGCTGACCGTCCAACTGGTCCGTCAGGTAGGAGCGCACGGTGACCGCGCCCACCGAGACCACGATGGTCAGTGCCAGGGTGGTGACCACCATCAGCAGGGCGATCAGCCTGGCGCGCAGGGTCACGGGGTCTCCCCGGGACCGGACGGGGGCCGCGCGCTCACGCCTGCTCCCCGCCGTCGCGCATCGTGTAGCCAAAGCCCCTGTGCGTGTGGATGACGTTGGGGCCCAGCGCGTTGAGCTTGCGCCGCAGGTAGCCGATGTAGGTGTCGACGATGTTGGAGCTGCCGCTGTAGCCCACGTTCCACACCTGGTCGATGATCTGCTCCCTGGAGAGCACCCGGCCCGCGTTGTCCATGAGGTAGAGCAGGAGTTCGTACTCGGTGCGCGAGAGGTGGACCGGCTTTCCGGCGCGGCGGACCTCGAACAGGTCCTGGTCCAGTTCGACGTCGCCCACGCGCAGGACGCGGTGCGCCGTGTGCTCCTGTCCGTCGCCGCTGGGTCGCAGGCGGCGCAGGACGGCGCGGACCCGGGCGACCAGCTCGTCCATCTCGAACGGTTTGGTGATGTAGTCGTCGCCCCCGTAGGTGAGCCCGGCGATGCGGTCCCCGGGTGCGTCACGCGCGGTCAGGAAGACGATGCCGGTGTCGGGACTGCCCTCGCGGACCTCCTGGCACAGCGTGTAGCCGTCCCCGTCGGGCAGCATGACGTCGATCACCAGCAGGTCGGGGTCGTGGTCGGCCAGTGCGCGGCGCGCCTGTCCCAGCGACGTGGCCGTCACGACGCGGAAACCGTGGAAGCCCAGAACCGTGGCGACGAGGTCGACGATGTTGGGTGCGTCATCCACCACGAGAATGGTGTGGTTGCTCATCGATCCCTATCGAACCAGGGCAACATGAGAGATCTCTGAGAGACACACCTCCCGGGCCGTGAGTCCCGCCGGGCCGTCCGGATGCCTCGTGTATCCGTGTGCTGTGGGCATCCAGCCCTAGGATGGGCGGACGCCGAAGCGAAGGAGGACGATGGCCCGGCTCACGAGGGCGCAGCAGCAGGCCCGCAACCGGGCGCGCGTACTGGCCGCGGCCGAGGACGAGTTCGCCGAACACGGCTTTCGCGACGCCAAGATCGACCGCATCGCCGAGCGCGTCGAACTCACCCGGGGCGCGGTCTACTCCAACTTCCCCGGCAAGCGCGCCCTGTACTTATCGGTACTGGCCGAGACTGCCGAACGCGCCGCCGAGACCGCACGCCCCGAACCCGGCCACACCGCCCGTACCGCGCTGAGCGCCCTCGCCCGCGCCTGGGTCTCCCGGCTCCCCGTGACCGACGCACCCCTGCGGATCGGCGCCGGACTCACCCCCGAGATCCTGGCCGACGAGTCCACCCGGCAGGCGTTCTCCCAGATCATGCGGTTGGACTCGGTCCTGCTCGCGCTCTCCCTGGAGACGCTGGAAACCCCGCCCGAACCCGGAGGGCGCCGGGTCCGGGCGGCTGAGGCCGTGCTCACCACCCTGTACGGGGCCAGCCAGATGGTCGGCGTCGCGCCCGGGTTCGTCGATCCCTTCACCGTGGTCCGCACCTGCGAGCGGTTGGCCGGTCTGCACCTGGACGACGCCTGGCCGCCGCCGCACGTCGAGCACACGGCTCCAGCCCGGCCCGCCGACGAGGACTGGTCGCCGCCGGAGGTATTCGACGCGATCCGACGCCGGCCCGTGTCCCTCGCCGGGGACGGGATCGTCGCGGTCCTGGGCACACACCGCCTTGAGGCCGTGGAGGAGGCCCTGCGCGCCGCTCCCCCCGGGGCCGCGGTGACCGCCGTGGTGGTCACCGAGGACCCTGCTGTGCGGATCCCGCTGGCCCGGACGGCGGTGGCCGACCTGTGCGGCTGTCTGCGCCAGGCCTTCCCGGAGAGGGCCTGGCCGCGCCTGAGCCTGGTCTTCGACGAGACCGGTGAGATCGCCGCAGCGGTGGGTGTGCCGAGGGCCGGTGACACCACCGAGGCCGCGGTCCGTGTCGCCGCCGAGCGGATCGTGGCGCGATCCGAGGCACGTGGTGCCGGCCACGCCGTCGCCTCCTCGATCCCGGCCTCCGTCCGCTGGTAGACGGCTCGACGGGCCACCTCATCTGCTTTGCCACCTATCCTGGCAGGGGATAACGTGAGATTTCGGATGTTGAGACCATCTGGCTTTGGGGGCGACCCCGCCGATCCACCCGGGCGCTGCCCGCGTGAGGAGAACGTTTCTAGTGACAAGCACCGGTGCCAGCGGGCCCCTGCTCAAGTGCTCGTTCTGCGGCAAGGACCAGAGCGAGGTCCGCAGACTCATCGCCGGTCCGGGACACATCTGTATCTGCGATGAGTGCGTCGGCCTGTGCAACGAGATCATGGAGGAGGACGACGGCCACGTCCTCCCGGCCGGAGACGGCTGGGACTCGCTTCCCAAGCCGCGGGAGCTCTATGAGTTCCTGGACTCCTACGTGATCGGTCAGGAGCAGGCCAAGA